>JBOGYA010000024.1:0-18929 GCA_050696515.1 Solirubrobacteraceae bacterium | reverse complement strand
ATCCTCCTCCTCATCCCCCTCGTACAACGACTCCTTGGCGAGCTCCCTCCCCTTGGCGCTCCACAGCTTGATCTCCAGCAGGTCGTGACGGTAGTCGTCGGGAGCAAGCAGCGTGAAGCGGTGCTCGATCAGCTCGCACTGGTCCACCGTGACCTTGCCGAGCTCCGCTGTCGCCACGCCGCCGCCGGCCACCATTGGGCGCCCCCATATCAGAGTCATCGCGGCCTCCGCGCCGCCGTGGCCGCGCCAGCGGCCGACCACCTCGTCGCACAAGTCGAGGCTCCACTGCGGGTTCGCCGCCGCGGTCTGGTCGGTGAAGTCCGCGTGCGCCGTGAAGTCGCGCGGCTCGCCCCCCTCCTCGCCGGGGGGCACGTACCGCACGTAGCCGAACAGCTCGTATCCCCCGGAGGTGCTCGCAGTCGCGGGCACGTACGTGCGCCCGTGCCAGCTGCGATCGGGGTACCACACGATCTCCCCCGGCTCCCCGAGGTCCTCCTGCGCCCGCTCCAGCTCCAGGCACGCCGCCAGCCACTCCCGGCCCAGGCGCTCCGCCCAGCGGCCGTAGGGCAGCCCCTCCTGGGGCGGCTCCGCGGCGAAGCGGGGGACGACTCGCTCGACTGGGGGCACGTGGGGCAGGGTATATGAGCGTCCGCCGGCGGCCGTGGGCGCGCGCTGGCCGCTTCGGACGGTCGCGTCCTCGTCGCTCGCGCCGAGCGCTTCGCTCTGTGTCCTCGGGTCGCTCGGCCCGCGACCGCCTGCTGCGTCAGGCCTCCCGCAGGATCGCCGCGGCGTCCTCGGGGGCGACGATGTTGAGGTTCACCCCCGTGGACATCTCGAGGCCCGCGAGGTGTGTGAGGCGCGGCCACACGTCGATCCTCCAGCAGAACCGCTCCGCCCCCCGCGGCGCCGTGCGCACCCACAGGTTCAGCGGCGGGCTCGTCCCGAGGTGGCGCGCGAGGCGGCGCAGGCCGTCGTGCAGGAGCGCCGCGCCCGTGGGGCCCTCCGCCTCGAAGCGCGCACGCGGGCGGCGCGGGGCGAGCATCAGCTGGAAGGGCACCCGCGAGCCGTACGGGGCCATCAGCACCGCCTCCTCGTCGATCGCCACCACCCGCTCGCCCCTGCGCACCTCCTCGGCCACCAGGTCCCCGAGCAGGTCTCCCCCCATCGTGCGCGTCGCGTACGCCCCCGCGCGCTCGCGCTCGCGCGCCACGTCGGCCGGCACGAAGCTCAGGGCATACAGCTGCGCGTGGGTGTGCGGCAGTGACGCCCCCGCCTCGCGGCGCTCGTTGACGATCAGCTGCGCGTACGCGCACCCCTCCTGCGCGCGCATCCGCTCGCGCCACACCTCCATTGCGGCGGCGACCTGCTCGGTTGGCAGCTCCGCGAGCGAGTACACCGACTGCGGCGCGTTGACGATCACCTCGTGCGCCCCCGTCGCGGGCGTCGCGGTGAACAGGTCGGGGCGGGAGTCCTGCTGGAAGCCGGGGTTCTCGGAGGCGAGCGCCGGAAAGAGGTTGGGCACCACCCGCACGCTCCACCCGGGCGAGTCCGGAGGTCCTCCCCGCGGGCGCAGCGCATACAGCTCCGGTGGCGTGCGGTCCTCGTGTCCCTCCGCGAACGGGTCTCCCGCGGGGTCGATCGCCTCCGGTGGCGTGCACCGCGGCTCGCCCCCCGGCCGCCTGGAGCGCTCTCCCGCCACGATCGTCTTGTGCCCGCTGAGCGGGTCCACGCGCACCTCAGGCATGGCTCACGCGCCCCTCCGGCGCGGCGCGGCGCAGCGGCAGCGGCTCGCGGGCGCCGGCGCGGCTCCGCGCGCGGGGGGTGGCTCATGTGGGCTCACGCGCCCAGTGCGTAGCGTTCGACGTCGCGTTCGAGCTTTGCGGCGGTGGGGTACGCGCCCTGGCGGATGTACTTTTCGCCGCGGCGGTTGTAGAAGACGGTGACGGGGATGAACGTGGAGTCTGTGACTTCGACCCCGACCTGACCGCTGGGGTCGTAGTAGCTCGGGTAGCTCACCGGGTGGGAGCGCAGGAACCCGAGCCCGTTCCCCCGCGGGATGTCGCCGGAGTCGACCCCGATGAACGCCACCCTGCGCCCGAGGTCTGCGGCGGCGCGCTGGAAGACGCCGAACTCCGCCCTGCAGGGCTGACACGTGGAGGCCCACTTGTTCACCACCACCGGCCACCCCCGCAGGGCGTGCAGGCGCGCCCGCAGCGCCGCGGCGCCTCCGCCCAGCAGCTCGTCCGCCTGGGCGTGCAATGTCGCCAAAGGGACGGGTGAGCCGGCCAGTCGCGCCTGCATCTGCGCCGGCGTGAGCTGCGCTGTCGCGGCTGTCCCGGACGAGCTCGTGCCGGCCAGCTGCAGGAGGCCGACCGCGAGCAGTGCCGCGATCGCGAGCGCTCCGGCGAGCGCAAGGAGGCGTGTGGGAGCCATTGCGGTAAGGGTGTCAGATCGGCGCCCGGCCGCGTCCCCTTCAATCCGGCCGCGGAGTGCTATATCCTGAAGTCACCCAGAGCCGGGTTGCTCGGGGTACCCAGGGGTCTGCCGGCGCGTGCCGGCGCTCCGAGCCACGCGGATCTTCTGCGGCGGCTCCGTCTCGAAGTCCAGAGCCTCCATGGCCGAGTCCACCCCAGTGGCCCTCGCGGCCGCGTCCATTCCAAGCTCCGCCGACCTCGCGCGTGCGGAGAAGCTCGTGCACGAGCGCTTTCTGCACGACGGCGAGGACGCCGCGGTCGCGCTGGCATGGGCGGGTGGGTCCCCAACCCCCCGCCGGCGCGCGCTGGACGCGGCGCTCGCCGAGCTCGACGAGGGCGCGAAGTACCCCTCGACGGCTTGGCGGCGGCGGTTCTCGCTGCTATTGGGCCTCGAACGGGTGCTCTCCGAGGAGGAGCCGCGGCTGGCCGACGGCACGGTGCTCTCCGCGCACCAGGTGGACGCCCTCTCGGGGACCCTCACGGCGCTGCTGGCGGAGGCGGAGCGCAGCGCTAACGGCAACGGCAACGGCCGCGCCGCGGCGATGGCCTCACCCGAGCTGCTCGCCTCGGCGGCGATCCTGGGCCCGGACGCGACCCGCACGAACGGCGCGGATGGGAGTCCCGCCCAGCCCGGCGCGCACGAAGCTGACGAGTACGAGGACGCGGAGGGGGAGCGCGACCCGGAGCTCCTCGCGGAGGAGGCCGAGGAAGACGAGGAGCTCGGCGACCTCGAGGACGAGCTCGAGCCGCTCCCGGAGGAGCCCGAGGAGGAGCCGGAGGAGTCCGAGGAGGAGCCCCGGGACTGGGTGGACGAGGACGAGGAGGAGCTCGCCGACCAGCCGGAGGACCCCAACGCGGCGAAGCGCTTCTGGTTCGAGCACGCCACCGGCGCGGGCAAGACGGTGGCGGCGTTGGGCTTTGTGGAGGGTTCGCAAACGGGGGGCATCCTGATCCTCACCCACCGGCGCAACCTCGTCGACCAGTTCCTCGGCGAGCTGCGCGAGCGCGGCTACTCGCGGCGCATCTCCCGCCCGCTGTACATGGGGGAGGACTCGACGAAGGGCCCCGTGTCGGTGGAGACCTACCAGTGGTTCGTGCGCAACGCGGGGCGCATCTCGAGCGCGTACACGATCGTGATCTGCGACGAGGCGCACACCGCGCTGGGGGAGAAGACCTCCGGCGCGATCCGCGCGTGGACGGGGCCGATCTTCATCGGCATGACCGCCACGGGGGCGCTGATCGCGCGCCACGTCACCGACCTCTTCCCCACGCAAACCTCCCGCTTCGACCTAGCCCAGGCGGCGCGCCGGGGAGTCATCTCCCCGCTGCGCTGTGTGCGCATCCCGCCAGGCGTGGGGGTGCGCACGATCGCGAAGGTACCGCTGCGCCGGGGTGAGGTCGACGTGGAGTTCGACCAGGACGAGCTCGCGCAGCTGCTCGACCACCAGCCCTTCAACCTGGCGATGGCCAACCTCTACAAGACCCGCTTCAACGGGGTGCCGGGGGTGGTGTACGCGGCTGGGGTGCGCCACGCCTACAACCTCGCGGAGGCGTTCCGCGCAGAAGGCATCAAGGCGCAGGCGGTCTCCGGCGAGACCCCCAAGCGCGAGCTCGCCGGAGTGCTCGCGCGCTACGAGCGCGGCGAGATCGACGTGCTGATCAACGCCCAGCTGCTCGCCGAGGGGTGGAACTCCCCGCGGGCCACCGTCTGCGTGCACCTCGCGCCGACCGCCTCCAAGCGCATCTACCAGCAGCGCGTGGGCCGCGTCACGCGCCGCCACCCCGGCAAGGAGGCAGGGTTGGTGGTCGACTTCGTGCACCCCGCCACCAAGCACGACGACCCCGTGGTGACGCTGCACTCGCTGCTCGACCGCGACGTGTACCGCGGCGGCGCGATCGTGGTCGGCCCCGTGCGCCGCGGCCGCGGCCGGCGGATGCGGGTGGAGCGCCGCGTGCTGCCGGTGTGCGCGGAGGAGGAGCGGCGCTTCGAGGTGTTCGAGCGCGAGTTGTGGCGGATCGCGGTGGAGCACCTCGACTACGGCGAGCAGCACGTGTGGGCGGCGCTCGCGGGCGCGCGCGTCACCGCGACCGGGTGGCGCCGCGCGCGGGCGATGCTGCACTTCGACCGTGGCGGCGAGCTCAAGAGCCGCTTCCTGATCACCGCGGTGCAGCGCAACAAGTCCCCGCAGCTGCGGCTGCGCGCGCTCGCGGACATCGCCGCGGGCCGTGACGCGGACGCATTCGACACCGCGATCGACGTGATCGGCGCCTGGCCTCGGGAGGAGCGCCGCGAGGCCGCAAAGATCATGCTGCGCTCCTTGGTGGAGCGCCGCATCGGCCGCCGCGACCAGGCGTCCGCGTGGATCTGGCGCCTGGCGGAATACACGCGCGAGCTGCACGAGGAGTACGCCGTGCAGCGCTGGCCGGAGACCAAGCGCCTGTTGGGTCTCCTGGTGAACTCCTCCGGCGGCGCCCACGCGCGCAACGCGCGCCGCCTGATCCACGCCTCGCGCAAGCAGGACCGCCGCCTCGCCGCGGCGCTGCTGGCGGCCGCGCTGGCGCACACCCCGGAGGCCGAAGAGGCGCTCCGGGGCGCCCGCACGCGCATGGCGCGCAAGCCCCCCGCGCTCGCGCGCGAGCTGCTGCGCAACTTCCCCAAGCGCCGCGCGCGCAACGGTAAGCGCAAGCGCAAGCCGAAGGCTGCGGGCGCGACTGCGGGGGCGCCGCGTGAGATACGGGCGGTGGGTGTTGTGGAGGGCGTCGGCGGCGCGGAGACAGAGAACGGCACGAAGCCGTCTGGCAGCGCGAAGCCGTCGCGCAGCGCGAAGCCCTCGGATGGAGCAAAGCCCTTGGGCGAGGCGAAGCCTGCGGGTGGCGCGAGGGAGGCGAGCGGAGCGAAACGGAGCCGCAGGAGAGCGAAGGCTGGCGCGACGGCGGCAGGCAGCGCCGCGCAGGTGGAGACCGAGGCCTCCGGGGATTAGGCATGCAGCCCGCGGGGCGGGTCGGTCGCGGTCCTGCGAGGGGATGGTCGAGGGCGTGGGTGTGTGCACTGACTTTTTGAGCGCTGTCTCACGATTGTGATACACGGCATGGATTTTTAATAACCACACCCGCTGCTCCTACGTCCGTATCTGCTGTCGCTATACACAAGCCTCTCAATCTGCTGGCGAGAGGTGAACCTCACCCGCGTCGAGCGGGGTGTGCCCGCCGCCGGGGAGCCTCACAACCAGCCGCCCATGGCCGTCGATCCCCTCGGCGCGCCCGTGGCCCCCGGCCCATGAGACCTCGCGCCCGCGCAGGGCGTCGCGCGCGCGCCAGGCGTCGAGGATCTGCCCGGCCGGTTCGCCGAGGCGGCGTTCGAGCGCAGTGAGCAGGCGCGCTAGCAGCGGCTCGATCGCCTCCGGCGGCTGTTCGAGGCTCGCAGCGGTGCCGCGCAGCTCGGGCGGCAGCTCCTCGATGCGCACCGCCACGTTGAGGCCGATGCCGAGCACCGCCCACCCCTCCTGCGGGCGGCCCTCGATGAGGACGCCCGCGAGCTTGGCGAGGAGGTCTCCACGCGGGACGACGACGTCGTTGGGCCACTTGACGCGCGTGTCATCCCCTGCGATATCGCAGACTGCCACGGCAGCGGCGAGCGGCAGCAGCGCGGGGGGGTCTCGTAGCAGCAGCGACATCAGTAGCGCCCTGCCCGCCGGCGCGCTCCAGCGCCGCCCCTGACGACCGCGCCCGGCGGTCTGCTCGGCGGCGCTCACGAGCGTCCCGTGGGGCGCGCCCGCGAGCGCCAGGGCGCGGGCACGCTCGTTGGTCGAGTCGGTGCGGCGCAGGTGCAGGCGGGGGCGGCCGAGCGCGCCGCTCACCGGAGAGCCTCTTTTGAGGCGGATGGGGCCCGCTCAACCAACCCGTGCGGTGGCATCTGCGAGCAGCGCATCGACGAGCCCCTCGATGTCGTGGCGCTGCGCCTCGACGTGGGGCTCGAGGCCGTGCTCGCGCAGGGTGGCGCTGGTGACGGGGCCGATCGAGACGATGCGGGTTCCCGCCGAGAGGCCAGCGTTGCCGCCTGTGGCTTCCACGCTGCCACCCACGGCCTCCACGCTGCCGCTCGCGGCCTCCAGGAAGAAGCGCACCGTCGAGGAGGAGGTGAAGGTGATGTAGTCGGCCTCCCGGGCGGCCGCCAGCGACCACTCGGAGAGTGGCTCGGCCATCGTTTCGTACAGCGCCAGCACCTCCACCTCGACGCCGCGTGCGCTCAGCGCGTTGGGGAGCACGTCGCGGGCCTCGCGGGCGCGCGCGACCAGGGCGCGGTGGATCGGCAGCTCCGCGAGCGCCTCCACCAGCGACTCCGCCACGAAGCGCTCCGGGACGATGTCCGCAGCGATCCCGTGCTCGGCCAGCGCGCGCGCTGTGCTCGGGCCGATTGCCGCCACGTGCGTCCGGGCCAGGGCGCGCGTGTCGAGCCCTCCCGCCGCGATGCGATCGAACAGGCAGTCGACCCCGGTGGGGCTCGAGAGGCAGATCAGGTCGTAGGCGGACGGGTCGAGCGGGGGGCCCTCCAGGGGGCGGGTGCGGATGACGGGGGCCTGCACCACCTGAGCCCCGAGCGCTCGCAGCCGGTGAGCCACACCGCTGGCCTGTGCGCGTGCGCGGGTGACGGCCACCGTGCGCCCGCTCAACGGGAGCCGCGGCCGCCAGGCGAGCTGCTCGGCGAGCTCGGCCACCGGGCCGACGACGGTGATCGAGGGCGCCCGCACCTCCTCGGCGCGCGCCACCTCGGCGATCGTGGCCAGCGTCCCGGTGACGGTCCTCTGATCGGGCAGCGTGCCGCGTTCGACCACCGCGGCGGGTTCCGAAGCGCGCCTGCCGGCGGCGATCAGAGAGGCGGCGATGTGGGGGAGCTGGCGCACGCTCATGTAGAAGACGAGCATCCCCGGGAAGGCCGCGAGGGCCGTCCAGTCGAGGTCGGTCTCGTCCTCGCCCCCACCGGCCGGCTCACCTCTGCCCACCGGCCCCCCAAGCCCTGCCGACTCCCCCGTCGATTCCCCGCGGCCCGCTGCCCGATCGGCCTCACTGCGGGGGCCGTCTGCGTAAGGGCCGTCCCCGCGGGTGTGCCCGGTGACGAGCGCCACCGCGGTGGAGAGCCCGCGGTGGGTGACCGGGATGCCCGCGTAGGCGGGGGCGGCGACGCCCGCGGTGACGCCCGGCACCACCTCGAACGGGATGCCCGCCGCGCGCAGCGCGAGCGCCTCCTCGCCACCGCGCCCGAACACGAACGGATCGCCACCCTTCAGCCGCACGACACTCCTGCCCTCCCGCGCGCGCGCCATCATCAACGCCTCGGTCTGCTCCTGCGGAACCGACTGCCCGCCGCCCTCCTTGCCGACGAACAGCAGCTCGGCGCCGGCGCGCGCGTCCTCCAGCGCCTCCGCGGGGACTAGGCGGTCGTAGAGGATCACGTCGGCCTGCGCGATCAACTCGCGCGCCCGCACGGTCAGCAGTCCTGGATCTCCCGGGCCGGCACCCACGAGGTAGACGCGCCCGGTCTCAGGCGTGCTCAACGGATAGCTCCTCCGCCCGTCTGAGCAGCTCTCCCGCGCCGGCGCTCAGCAGGCGCTCGGCCACGCGGCGCCCGAGCTGCTCGGGGTCGTAGAAGCCGCCGAGGAGCTCGTCGCCCACCCATGCGGAGCCGTCGGGGAGGCCCACCCAGGCGCGCAGGTGCAGGCAGCCGCAGCCGTAGTCAAGGGCGAGCGCGCCGAGCGGCGTGTTGCAACTCGCCCCGAGCGCGTGCGCCACGGCGCGCTCGGCCCGCAGGCAGGCGAACGCCTTGGCGTCGGTGATCGCCTCCACGGCCTCCCCGACCCGCTCGTCCTCGGCGCGCCCCTCCAGCGCGAGCGTGCCCTGACCGGGGGAGGGGACGAAGCGGGCGGGGTCGAGCACCGCGGCGGCCTCGGCCTCGCGGCCGAGGCGCTGCAGCCCGGCGCGGGCGAGCACGAGCGCGTCGAAGCCGTCTTCGCCGAGCTTGCGCAGGCGGGTGTCCACGTTGCCCCCCACCGCCACCACTTCCAGGTCCTCGCGCACGGCGCGCAACTGCGCGGCGCGGCGCACGCTGCTGGTGCCCACGCGCGCGCCCGGCGCAAGCCCCTCCAGGCCGGCCGGCGGGGTCCCCGGCTCGTCAAGGTGATCCGAGGAGCGTCCCGCCACGCACAGCACGTCCTCGGGCGCCGCACGCGGGGGCGCGCCCATGAGGGTCAGGCCGTCGGCCAGCTCGCCGGGGACGTCCTTCGCCGAGTGCACGGCCAGGTCGATCTCCCCGTCCACCAGCGCTCGCTCCAGCTCGAGGACCCAACGGGACTTGTCGCCGGCCGCGGCGTTCCGGTCTCCGGCGGTCGTGATCGTGATGAGCTCCGCCCCGCCTACCATCTGCGCGACGAGTCGCGCCTGTGCGAGCGCAAGGGCGCTGCCGCGCGTCCCGATCCGCATCGGCTCTCCGCCTACGTACCCTTGCGCCGGCGCCGCTGGAGGTCGTGCACCTCGGCGAGCTCCGTGGGGGCGTCCTCCCCGAGGGCTTCCTCCTCTGCGTCCTCGTCGCGCAGGCCGAAGAGCTCGCGCACGAGCTGCAGGCTCGCGTGACTGCGGGCCTCCGAGAGGCTGCGCAGGCGGATCGTGGGCTCGTGCAGGATGCGGTTGGCGATCGAGCGCGCGAGCGCGTCGATGCGCACGAGGTCACGCGGCGAGGCCGACTCCCAGCGGCCGTCGTTCTCACCGAGCACCTGTTCCACGATCGTGTCGCCGTGCTCGCGCAGGGCGCTGACCGTGGGCAGCGCCTCCAGCTGGCCGAGCCACCCCGCGAAGCGGTGGATCTCCTCCTCCACGATCTCCTCCGCCAGCGGCACCTCGCTAGCGCGAGTGTCGAGGTTGCGTGCCACGACCGCCTGCAGGTCGTCGATGTCGTACAGCGTCACTCCCTCCAACTCCCCGCAGCGCGGGTCGATGTCGCGGGGCACCGCGATGTCGATCAGTATGAGCGCTCGCCGGGCGGGCGGGCTCCGATTGCCGCGCTCCTCGAGCACCAGCTCGAGCTCCTCGCGGCCGACGATCGGGTGGGGGGAGGAGGTGGAGGAAACCATGATGTCCGCCCGCGTCAACTGGTCGGGCAGCCCGTCGAGGCCGACGACCGAGCCGCCGAAGCGCTCCGCGAGGCTGCGCGCGCGGTCGGCGTGGCGGTTGGCCACGAAGATCGTGCCCGCCCCCTGGTCGGCGAGCGCCTGCGCGGTAAGCTCGCTCGTCTCGCCCGCTCCAAGGATCACCACGTGGCGTTCACGCAGGTCGCCCAGCACCTCACGCGCGAGACCGACCGCCACCGAGGGGACGCTCACGCGGCTGGCACCGATCGCCGTCTCCGCGCGAACCCGCTTGCCGGTGCTCAGCGCCGCGCTCCACAGACGGTTGCTCAGCGGCCCCGTGCAGCCGCCCCGCAGGGCGGCCTCGAACGCGCGCTTGACCTGCCCCTGAATCTCTGCCTCGCCCACGATCATCGACTCCAAGCCGGCCGTCACCCGGTAGAGCTGGCGGGCGGCGTCGCAGTTGTGCGGCGAGTAGATCTCCCGCGCCAGCTCGGCCGGGTCGATGCCTGCGTGCTCGGCGAGCATCCCCAGCGCGTCCACCTCCGCGCGGGCGGGGTCCCCCACCACGAGGTAGATCTCGGTGCGGTTGCACGTGGAGAGCGCCACCGCCTCGCGCACCTCCGCGGTCGCGGTCAACTGCTGGGCGAGCGACACGGCTTCGGACTCCGTGAACGCGAGGCGCTCGCGCAGCGCGACCGGCGCGGTCTTGTGCGAGATGCCGAGCGCCAGCAGCTCGCTCATGCGTGCGTTGCCTCCATGCGGGTGGCGGGCTCGTCCTCGAGTGCGCCGTCCCGTCCAGCGGGCGCCTGTTCTGAGAGCTCCAGCAGCTCACCCAACTCGCGCTCGATGCGGCTGAGGCGGATCGCCATGATCGCCACGTAAACCAGCACCAGCGCGAACAGCACGACGTAGGCGGCGGCGACGTACTTGCCGGCCGTGTGCAACGGCAGCGCGGGCAGCTCGGCGAGCGTCATACGCCCGGCCTTCCCGCCGGCTGCGCGGTCATCGCTCCGGACTGCGGGCCCGCGGCGCGCGTGGCCAGGGAGGGGGACGGCTGCGGCCCCGCGGCGAGGCCACGCGAGGGCTCGAGGCCATGCGACGGCTCGAGGCGCGGCGCGGCGCTGCGTCCGCGGGGCACGGGGGCCTCCTCGGAGAGCCGCCGGCGCAGCGCGCGCAGCTGCGCGCGAGTGTGCTTGGCGGTGAGCTCGTACTTGCAGAGCGTCGCGAACAGCAGCGCGATCGCCAGCAGCGACACGAGGAACGTGAGCGCCATCGAGCCGGGCAGGTTGGAGGTGCTGCCGAGCACCCGCGGGTGCAGGTAGGCGGTGGAGAGGCGCACCGCGATGAAGTTCATCGGCACGAACGCACCGGCGGTGATCGCGAACACCGAGGCATAGCGCGCCTGGCGCTCCGGGTCCTCGATCGCGAAGCGCAGCGGCTGGTAGGTGGCGTACAGCAGGAACACGATCAGGAACGACACCAGCGTGGGCTCGCTCCACACCCACCAGTGCCCCCACGAGCCCTTCGCCCAGATCGAGCCGGTGAGGAGCGTGCCCACCGCGAAGATCAGGCTCATGTGGATCGCGACGTAGGAGAGCATGTCCCAGCGCGCCTCGCGTGTACGCAGGTGTTGGATCGCGAGGAGTCCTCCGATCACGAAGCCGCACAGCGCCACGATCGCCAACGGCACGTGCACGTAGAAGATCTTCTGCAGGAAGCCCTGTTCGGCTTCCAGGGGGGCGTAGAAGAACACCAGGCCGAGCGCGAGCGCCATCGCGGCGACCGTCGCCACGGTGAGGGTGCGCAGGCCCTTTCCGTACACAGGGTGAGGGTGAATGGGCTCAGTCCTCCAATAGGAAGTCGAAGACGGCGTAGGCGATCAGCCCGAAAACCAGATCATAGAGCGCGAGCGTCAGCGGCCAGCGCAGCGCGGGGCCCGTTTGGTGGGCGAGCGTCAGCAGCGGCGCGGTGGCGCGCGCCCCGCCGATCACCACCGGCACGAGCAGCGGCAGCGCCAATAGCGGCCCCAAAAGATCCCGCGCGCGGGTGCGAACCGCGAGCGCCGCCACCAGCGTGCCGATCAGCGCGACCCCCACGTCGCCCAACAACAGCACCCCGGGCAGCTCCGGCAGGGCTCCTCCCAGCGAGGGTTCGAGCAGCAGCAGCGCGAACGCGGGCACCGCTACCAGCTCTAGAACCACCAGGTAGGCAAGCAGCGCGAGCGCCTTCGCGACGAGCAGCGCGGAGCGATCCACCGGGGCGAGGAGGAACCCGTCGAAGCCGCCCTCCTCGGCGTCGGCCACGAACAGGCGGTTGATCCCCAGCATCGCGGCCAGCAGCAGCGTCACCCACAGGATTCCGGCCGCCTCGTCTCCGTTTACGCCGGTCTTGTTGAGCGCGAAGTGGAACACCACGAAGACCGTCACCGCGAACAGCGACATCCCCGGCACCGACTCCAGCGTGCGCAGCTCCACGAGCAGCTCCTTGCGCAGCAGAGCGGCCACCGTCCTCGCGAAGTCCGGGGGCCGCGGGCGGCCCGGCGGGGGATCGCGCTCGCTGGGCGGCTGGGCGCTGCGCTTGGTACCACGACTCGGCGAGGGCTCCGCGGGCGGCGCGGGGGCGCCCGCCTGTGCCGGCGCCTCCGGGGTGTCGCCTGTCACAGCGCTCATCCGTACAGCTCCCTGATCGCTCCGGCGTCCACCGCCGCGGGGCTCGCCAGCAGCGCGGGGCGCCCTGAGCGCAGGCCGAGCACGAGGTCCGCGCCCGCGAGGTCGCTCTGCGGGTCGTGGCTGCACACCACCCGCGTACGGAGCCCGCCCGGGTCGGCTCTGGCCCTGATCAGCGGCTCCACCAGCTCCGCCCCGGCGGGGTCGAGGTTGGCGCGCGGCTCGTCCAACAGCAGCAGCTCGGGGTCGTGCAACACGGCACGCGCGATCGCCACCCGCTGCACCATCCCCCGCGAGAGCGTGCGCAGCGGTTCCTCCGCGCGCGCGGCCATGCCTACTGCGTTCAGCAGCTCCTCCACCCGCTCGCAGCCTACGCCGTGCAGACGCGCGTGATAGCGCAGGTTCTCGCGCGGGCTCAGCTCGCGGTAGAGCAGCGGCTCGTGGCCGAGCAGACCGATCCGCCCGCGCACCGCCCAAGCCTCTCCCGGCAGGCTGCTCCCCAGCACCCGCACCCCGCCCGCGTGGGGGCGTAGCAGCGTCGCGAGCACCCGCAGCAGCGTCGTCTTGCCGGCGCCGTTGGGCCCGAGCACGACCAGGGTCTGACCCTCCCCGAGCGACAGCGAGACCCCACCCAGCGCCTCGCGTTCGCCGTAGAGCCGCGTGAGGCCCTCCAGTTCGAGCGCTGCCACCGCTCAGGCGCTCTTGAGCAGGAGCCCGTGCGCGCGCTGGGCGCGCTCGATCAGCTCGCGCACCGCGGCCTCCTCGCCGCCGCGCAGCAGCTCGATCGGGTCGGGGTCGCCGCCCACGATCCCCTCGAAGAAGTCGCGGCGCTCTGCGTAGGTGGGCAGCGTGTCCTTCGCCCAGCCGCGTACGTCGTTGAGCAGCACCGCCAGGCGCGCATACTCCTCGCCGAACAGCGCCGCGATCTCGCGCTTCATGCGCTTGGCGAGGGCCGGCGAGGCGCCCGCGGTGGAGATCGCGATCGCGACTGGCCCGCTACGCACGATCGCGGGCAGGATGAAGTTGCATAGCGGCGGCACGTCGACGACGTTGACGAGCATCGCGCGGCGCTCGGCGTCCTCCCACACGCGGATGTTGACCTCGGTGTCGTCGGTGGCGGCGATCGCCATGAACACGCCCTCGAGGTCCGCCGCGCCGGCGTACGCGCGCCGCTCCCAGCGGATCGAGCCCTCGCGCGCGAGCTCTTCGAGGGCCGGCAGCGCGCGCGGAGCGACCAGCGTCACCTCGCCGGCGCACGCGAGCAGCCCCTCGACCTTCTCCAGCCCGATCTGCCCCCCGCCGAGCACCACGCAGCGGCGGCCCTTCAGTTTCAGGCAGGCGATGTAGAAGGGGGTGTCGAGCATGTCGCGCACGCACGACTGGTCGCAGACCCCCCTGCGCAGCTGGCAGACGCACTCCTTGCCTGCATAGGCCTGGGCGGGCATATGAACAGGTTAGGCGCTCAGCGCGGGGACTGGAGCGCGACTCCAGCGCGCACGGTAGAGGCCCATGGGAAACACGCGCTGGGCGTGGCACGAGCGCGAGCGGCGGTGCAGACGGCCCCGACGGCGAAAGCTCCAGTGGGCTATTTCATACATGAGATGCTTCGTCTATGTGGGCGGTCGTGACTCCACATGCGCGGGCACGCTCGCTCCTGGCACGCTCGTTTGCGGTCGACCGGGTGAGCCTGGCGCTCGGCGTCGTGTTCGCGCTGGCGGCTGCGTTCTATCTGTGGACCGCCGGCACATCGCGCCCGCTGACCTTCGACAACGGCGGAGTCGATCGCTACAACCTGCTGGCCAACGCGTTCCTGCACTTCCGGCTCTCGATCGGCCACGCGCCCGCCGCGCTCCTGCACCTTACGGAACCCTTCAACCCGGCGCAGAACGGGCGGATCGTGGAAACGGCCACCGATGACGCCACCAACCTCCACGACGACCTGCTAGCCGGCGGGAACCTGTACTTCCTGTGGGGGCCGGCGCCGGCGCTGGTCCTGCTCGTCCCGCTGCACCTGCTCGGCCTGGAACCGTCAGCGAGCGTGACAGTTGCCGTCTTTGCGATCGCCGGGCTGGGGTTTGCGTTGGGGACGCTGCGCGTGCTCTTGCGGCAGCTCGGCTGCACCACCCTGTGGATGTGCGTGCTCGCCGGGTTCGCCGTGGCGCTCTGCTCGGCGATCCCGTTCCTGTTGCGCACCCCCGCTGTGACCGAGGACACGCTCGCCGGCGGCTTCTGCTTCTCGATGGCCGGCATCTGGCTTGCCGCCTCGGCATTGGCAGACCACACGGCGTCGCTGCGGCGGCTGGCGCTGATGAGCCTCTGCTTCGGCTTGGCGGCCGGCTCGAGGCCGCCGCTGGCGCTGGTCGCGGTGGCGCTTGTGCCGGTCTACCTGTCGCTGCGATCGACCCGTCCACGACGCGAGCTGCTGATGGCCCTGACCATTCCAGTCGGGGTCTGCTTCCTGCTGCTGGCGCTCTACAACCAGGCGCGCTTCGGCGATCCCCTGGAATTCGGCAGCCGCCACCAGCTGGCTGGGTACGACCCGCTGCACTCGCACTTTGCCAGCCTCAGCTACGTGCTGCCCGGAGCGTGGTTCTACACGCTGTCGCCACCGCGGCCTACGGCCCTGTTCCCGTTCGTCGTGCTTGGCCCGCGACCGCTCTCATACCCGGTGAGCCTGCCCGCCAACTATGCCCTGGAAATGATCGGCGGGCTGCTGCCGATGACGCCGCTCCTCCTCTTCCTCCCGGCGCTGCCCTGGATCTGGCGGCGGCGCCCGGCGTGGCTCGGATCGCTTGCCTTCCCCCTGGTGGTGTTCGCGGGCGCGGGATTCGCCATCCTGCTGCTGCTCTCGTACGAGAACTTCGGGGCGACCGAGCGCTACGCGGTGGAATTCTCGACGCTGCTGCTGCTCGGGGCGCTGGCGGCATGGCTCGCCCTCTCTTGCAGGGCGCGTGGAGGCCTCCGCCGGCTGGTGCGGGTCGGCGGCGGCCTGCTTGTGGTCTGGGGTTGCGCGACGGGCTTCGCCATCAGCTTCATCGGCTACGGAGACTACCTCCGCGTCGAACACCCCCAGACGTGGGCCGCATTGCAGAACATCGCCTCACCGCTGTCGGCCGTCATCGCGCGTGCCGCTGGGCACCCTGTGCTGGCGGAGGTGTTCACACCGAACATCCTGGAAGAAAAGCCTGTGCGCTACACGAGCCTCGACACGCGTGCGGCCGAAGCGTTCTGGCTCCACGTCGAAAACCGGGTGGGGATCGCGATCGTCTCCGCCGATACCCGTACAGCCGCGCTGGTTCTGAACGCAAGCCCTGGCATCGAAGGGGCGGGGGGTGCGATCAAACCGGAAGGAGGTCCCGTGAGCATGACCCTCCTGGGTCCCAAACAGGCACCGGCCCCCTACCTCATACCCTCCGGCGGGCAGACGCTCCGCATCCCCGTGCGGCTCGGCCCGGGAGTCAACCGGTTCGAAATCCGTCCGGTTGCGAGCACGTTTACGCTGCCGAATCGGCTCTACCCGACATCGATATCGCTGCTGCTCGTGTCGAAGCTGTCGCTCGAAAACCGCTACTGATCGTCGCGAGCCCGGCCGGGCTCATAGCTCGAGCGCTGCCGCAGCGCTCTGACGCCCACACGCGCGAGCGGCCCGGCCCCGTGGCGCCAGGCGCGCTCGCGGTCGGCGTCGCGGGAGGAGCGCAGCTGCGCGACCGCCCGAGCGGCGCGCTCGTGCAGCTCGTCGTAGGGCAGCCACCACAACCCGCGCGCCCCGGAGGGGCTCCACGCGATCAGCTTCTCCTGCGCGCAGCCCCGCAGGCCGGTCTCCCCGAGCGTGCGGCCGAGACCACCACGGGCCGCGGCGCCCCACGGGCCGCGCGCGATCGCGGGCGCGGGGAGGTGGTCGTTCAGCCACACCATCCCCGTATGCAGCTCCCGCGCGATCCGCAACCCGCGGGGGCGGTCGGACGTCCACACCGACGCGCCCAGCGCGTACTCGCCGTCGTTGGCGAGCTCGATCGCGCGATCGGTGTCGTCCACCGCCATCACCGCCAGCACCGGGCCGTCGAGCGGCTCGTGCATCACGCGCATCTCATGCGTCACCCTGCTCAGCACCGCGGGCGCGTAGAACGCCGCGCTTTGCGTGCAACCCTGCGGCGTGTGCTCGAGCGGGCCGCCGCAGTGCAGCCGGGCGCCCTGCGCCACCGCCTCGTCGATCAGCTCCCGCACGTGCTCCAGGCGCCGCCTGGAGGCCAGCGGGCCCACCTGCACGCCCGGGTGCTCGGGGTTGCCCACGCGCAGCGCGCGCGCCCCGTTGACCAGGTGCGTGAGCAGACGGTCGGAGACCTCCCGCTCGACGTAGATCCGCTCGACCGAGCCGCGCGCCTGCCCGGCGCCCGCGCAGCCCGCCCACAGCGCCCCGCTCGCGGCGCGCCCGACGTGCGCATCGGCGAGCACCACCATCGCGTCCTTGCCCCCTAGCTCCACCGTGACCTCCTTCTCCTGGGAGACGCACGCCCGCGCCACCGCCCGCCCCACCGCGGGGGAGCCAGTGAACAGCACCTTGTCGCAGGCTGCGCGCGCCAGCGCGATCCCCACCTGCGTGCCCCCGTGCACGAGTTGCACCAAGCCCTCCGGCAGGCCGGCCCGCGCAAGCGCGCGGGCGATCCGCTCCCCCGCCAGGCACGCGCGCCGCGCCGGCTTGAACACCAGCCCGTTGCCCGCCAGCAGTGCCCCCGCGATCTGGCCGAGCGGCTGTGCGAACGGCGCGCTGCCCGCTCCGATCACCCCGACCACGCCGAACGGCTCGTACGCCACCCGCGCCTGGCGCGAGAGCGCCATCGAGTGGTGGACTCCCACGCGCCTGTACCCCAGGACTCGCGCCCCCTCGTCCGCGACCCAGATCAGCGCGTCGATCGCCGCGAGCAGCTCCATGCTCGCCACCTCCGCCCGCGGGCGGCCCTGCTCGCGGCCGATCAGCCGCGCGAGCTCCTCGAACTCGTCGATGATCGCCTGCGCCACCCGGCGCATGTAGCGCGCGCGGTCCTCCACGCGCAGCAGCGCCCACAGCGGCTGCACCTGGCGCGCTGCCGCCACCGCCCGCTCCACCTCCCCCGGCGCGGTTGCGGGGACGCTGCCCAGCAGCTCCCCCGTCGCCGGGTTGCGCGAGTGCAGCGTCTGCGGCGGAGTGATGTCGGCTGAGGTAGGGGCGGTCCCGGAGGAGTCGGAGGTCATGAAGCGATTATCGCCCTCCCGTAGACCCCCCAAGAGTCAGTATTGCCATAGTCAATACGAAGGGGGGTGTAAGAAATGAAAATTTGGGCCTATATGCTCGGCCGCCGCCTCGCCTAACGCCCGCGTGCTCTACGGATCTCCTCCAGCCGCCGCGCAAGCTCCGCCTCGGCTTCGTCGGGCTCGTAGAAGCGCGTGCCGGCCACCTCCTTCGGGAGCAGCTCCTGGGGGGAGAGGTGGCCCGGATGGTCGTGCGGGTAGTCGTAGCGGGTGGGCGGGCTTTCATCTTGGCCCGGCCTCGGTCCCGAGCGCAGCCACCCGGGAACCGGCGCGGCGCCCTGCTCGCGCACGTGGCGCTGTGCCGCCCCCAGCGCCCGGCCCGCGGTGTTGGACTTCGGTGCCAGCGCGAGGTAGATGGCGGCCTGCGCCAGCGCGAATTTGGCCTCCGGCATCCCGACGTGCTCGACCGCCTGCGCCGCCGCCACCGCGACACCCAGCGCCGCCGGGTCGGCGTTGCCGATGTCCTCCGAGGCGAGGATCACCATGCGCCGCACGATGAAGCGCGGGTCCTCCCCGCCCTCCAGCATCACCGCGAGGTAGTACAGCGAGGCGTCGGGGTCCGAGCCCCGCGTCGCCTTGATCCACGCGGAGATGTAGTCGTAGTGGCGGTCCCCCTTGCGGTCGTACAGCACCGCCCGCAGCTGCAGCGCGTCCTCCGCGCGCGCGATCCCCACATGGGTCTCCCCCCGCTCGGCCGCGGTCTCCACCGCCAGCTCCAGCGCGTTCAGCGCGGTGCGCGCGTCGCCTTCCGCGCGCGCAGCCAGGAACTCCAGCGTCTGCGGCTCGACCGCGATCGCGCCATCGAGCTCCCCCGAGGCGAGCGCGCGGCGCAGCACCGCCCCGACCTCCTCCGCGGAGAGCGCCTGCAGCGCGTACACGCGCATCCGCGAGAGCAGCGCCCCGTTGACCTCGAACGCGGGGTTCTCCGTGGTCGCCCCGATCAGCGTCACCACGCCCTCCTCCACCGCGGGCAGCAGCGTGTCCTGCTGGGCCTTGTTGAAGCGGTGGATCTCATCCAGGAAGAACACCGTCCCGGTCCCGCTCGTGGCGCGGCGGTGGGCGGCGCGCTCCAACACGCCGCGGACCTCCGCGCGGCCGGCCTGCACCGCGCTGAGCTCCTCGAACACGGCCTTGGAGCGCTCGGCCACCATCCGCGCGAGCGTGGTCTTGCCCGAGCCGGGCGGGCCGTAGAGGATCATCGAGTGGGGATGGCCCTGCTCGATCGCGGTGCGCAGCGCGGAGTCCTCGCCCAACAGGTGGGTCTGGCCGACGAGCTCCTCCAGGTGGGCGGGCCGCACCCGCGCCGCGAGCGGACGGTCCTCGGCCGCGCCGCTGCCCGGAGCGGAACGCTCACCAGGGGCTGAGCGTCGAGGGCGAGAGCGCGG
>JBOGYA010000023.1:0-19347 GCA_050696515.1 Solirubrobacteraceae bacterium | reverse complement strand
GTCAGAGGACGGGCGATGGTCGGAGTGCACTGCGAAGCGGCGCCGTCGGGCGGCGCCGGGCCCGCGGGGGAGGGTGGCGCCTCGCCGAGCCGCGCGGCGGACGGGGAGGGCACCGCGTCAGGCAGCGACTCGGTGGGGGCGAGCGGGGCGTTCTCGATGGTCTCGACGACGGACATGTCTCGCTGGCCGGGCTGGCGGGGTACCTATTGAAGCAGAGTGCGGACGGCCCCTTGCGGCTGCTCGGAGAGCGCGGCCGGCCTCCGCGGCTGCCCGCGGCTCCCTTGCCCGGAGCGGTTCCCTTGGCGCGGGCATGGGCACCGCGAACCGCCCGGCACGGGTGTGCCGGGAGACGCGGTGGCGGCCGACCGCGTCGGGCCGCCGAGGTAGTGCAACTGAGCTGGATCGCGGCAGGCTTACAACAGAAGGCCTGTATCTATGGCGCCGCTCCCTGGACTTGCGAAATTTGTTGTCGCGCTGTGCGCGAGTGCGCCCCTGGTGGGCGCGCGCCTGTGCGAGGCGTGGCTATGTGGCGCCCGTGGGGCGCTGTGCGAGGAGCACTCTTGCTCCTGGTACGAAGTGCGGTGTGATGCGTACCCGCCTGCCGCTGAGGTCCTGTGGCGTGAGCAGGGTGATGAGCCCAAAGCACAGGTAGCTGTGACAGCGGCAGCGGTCGTCGAAGAACGACACCTTCGCCGGCCCTCTTCGGCAGTGTGTCATCGGAATGATCTCGATGGTGACGAGACCGTTGACGGACACGGTGGAGTAGCCGGTCATTGCATATCGGCGCTTGCGCGGAAGGTCCTCGTGCAGCAGGGAGAAGTCGTTGATATGGACTATCTGTCCCGGCTCTGGGACCGGCGGAAGCGCCCAAGGTTGGGTGATGGTATTCACGGCGGAACCTTTCTTTCGTGGGTTCACGCCTGCCACCACCCCGTCTAGGGGGTGGATGTTGAGGCCCCGAGGCCTCAGCGATCCAGTTCAGTTGTCAAAGAGCGTGCCAGATACAGCCCTTTCAGTATAGCAGAAGCTCCGGAGTTCTGAAGTATCTAAGGGTTCGGCCAGCGAAGGCGAACGCTCGCAGGGGTCCGAAGCTGCTGGCATTCTCGCCAGGATGGACGATCCAGCTTCGCCACCTGCCCGGCTCTACCGGGACCGTGATGACTCACGTTTCTATCAGGCTCGGGGCCTCTCGCCAGAGCAGACGTGGCAGGCTCTCTCACGCGAGCTTGCTCGCGTGCTCGCCGACGCACGCACGGTCCTTTGGCGGCGACCACTGGTGATCGACATCGAGCGCGTCAGGTGGTGGCATGGCGCGATCTTCGCGCGACAGTTCCCTCATGATGGCGGGCGCTTCCGCAAGGAGCGCGCATTCTTCGGCGTGATGGTGCGCGACGGGCGAATACGACAGATCGAGGGCAGCCCGCCGGAGGCGGTGCGCCACGACCTCGCGGAGGTCTGCCAGGCGTTCAATACTGCCCTCGAGCAGCTCAACACCCCGCATGTCGGAGCACTCGATCGCGCCCGCACAGTAGGCGCCCTCTATGCCGGCATCTTGCGCGTGCATCCGTTTGCGGACGGGAACCATCGCACGGCGTTCGTGGCACTCTCGGCAGCGCTGTGGTCGCTTGGAATGCCTGCCGTCGAGTTCGCGGACGACGAGGACATGATCGACCACGACGATGCGCTGATACCGGCGTTGCTCTCGCGCGAGGGCGAGATCGAGCCCTTCGCGCGCCTACTCGTCTCTCGCATCGAACGCGCCAGCACCCCGCATCCATAGATCGTGAGATACCCTGAGAGCATGGAGAATGGTTCTCGACAGAACGCCGATCGTGCCCAGGTAGTTCGGGGGGGCCGACTCGTGGACGCTACCCCCGAGGTGCTCGCCGAGGTCGCCGAAAGCGCGATGCTGCTCTCCCAGGGCGCCCACCGCGCCATCGAGATGAAGCGCGAGGCCAGCGAAGCGGCCGATCCCGCCGCGTCCGCCCCGGCTGGCCGAGCCGCCTAGGGCGCCGGCAAAGGGCGGCTCAGCCGACTCCTTACGCCGGCGCCCGCCATCAACGCTTGGTTTGCGCGCCGACAGTTTCGCCCTCATGAGCTCGCGCTCGCGCTACGACAACTACATGCTTACTTGCATGATACTATGCCCTAGAGCATGGGAGTTATGTTGCAGATCAAGGACATCCCCGACGATATTCATCGGGTGCTCAAGGCTCGTGCGGCGCTCGCCGGTTTGTCGCTCACCGAGTACGCGCGCAATACGCTGGAGCAGGCTGCCCGCCGTCCCTCGCGCGACGAGCTGATCGCTGACCTCTCGAGGACTGAGCCGGTCGCCGTCGGCGAATCCGCTGCCCAAGCGCTTGCTCACCTCCGCGACGACCTGGCATGACTGTAGTTGACGCAAGCGCGATCGTCGACTTGCTCACACCACCCGATCTCGCGCGTCGTGACTTCCTGGTGGCGCAGCTACCGGAGGCTTCGGAACCGTGGCTGGCACCCGACATACTTCCGTTCGAGGTCTTCTCGGTTGTTCGCCGGCATGTTCTGCGCGGAGTGCTCTCTATTCCCCTGGCGGTGGCTGCGTTGAAGCGACTGAGGGCGCTCCCGGTCGAGCTCGTGCCCACACCTGCCCTCATCGATGCAGCCTGGGCGCTGCGAGACCGCTTCTCTGCAGGTGACTCCCTGTATGCAGTCCTTGCGATCCGCGCTGGTGAGCCACTGCTGACGACCGACATGCGGCTCGCGCGCGCCGCTGTCGACACCGGCATCGAGGTCCGCGAGCCGTCATAACCGGGGGACGCCCGAGGCAAGCGGTGTGGAATCGCCACTCCACGCGGCCGATTTCCCGTAGCGTTCAGTGGGCCTGCGTCACTCCGGTCATCTCGTCGTCCAACTCGCTCGCCAGCTCGCCGACGCGGCGGGCGATTTCGTCTCGTGTGGCGCGGACCTCGACGAGCGGGCGCCCCTTGGGGTCGGGCAGGTCCCAGTCGATGTAGCGCTTGCCGGGGATGTAGGGGCACTGGTCGCCGCAGCCCATCGTCACGACGACATCTGCTTGCTCGGCGAGCTCGCGGGTAAGCAGCTGCGGGTGACGGTCGGACAGATCGATGCCGAGCTCGCGCATGACCTCTACGACCTCGGGGTGAACGTGCTCGGCGGGCGTGGTGCCGGCGGACAGGGCGCGGTGGCGCCCGTTGGCGGCGCGCTCGAACAGCGCTTGGCTCATCTGCGAGCGCCCGGCGTTATGCAGGCAGACGAACAGAGCGGTTGCCATCGTGCGGGTCTCCTCCTTGGCGCAGGACGCGGGCTAGCTTCGGAGTGGTTGGCTGATCGCGCCGTCGGCGTGTGGCCGCTCTCGGTGGTGGGGCATGACGACCTCCGCTGCCTCGGCTGGGGTCACGTCTGGGTAGAGCGCCCTGAGCACGAGGATCGCGCAGGCGCCGCCGACGAGCTGCGCGGTGACGAATCCGGGTACGGAGGCCGGGGCGATGCCAGCGAAGGTGTCCGAGAACATGCGCCCCACGCTGATCGCGGGGTTGGCGAAGCTGGCGGAGCTCGTGAAGAAGTAAGCGGCGCCGATGTATGCGCCGACGGCCGCCGGCGCCATGCTGTTGCGTCTTGTGCGGGCGAGGGAGAAGATCACCAGCAGCAGGCCTGCTGTGGCGATCGCCTCTGAGAGCAGGTGTGCCCCCGAGGCGCGATGGTGAGTGGAGATGCTGATGGCTGCCAGGGAGAACATGCCGTTGGCGGTGACGGCACCGAGAACGCAGCCTGTTACCTGTGCGGGTATGTAGGCCAGGGCGTGGCGCCAGCGGATGCCACCGAAGGTCGCGTCGGCGAGCGAGACGACCGGATTGAAGTGCCCTCCCGACACGGGTCCGAACATGAGGATGATCGTGAACAGCCCTGCCGCGGTGGCTGCGGCGTTCTCGAATAGCTGGAGCCCGACATCGCCCGGTGAGAGCTGTGCCGCCGCGATCCCCGAGCCGATCACCAGCGCGGCCAGGAACGCGGAGCCCAGCAGCTCGGCAAGCAAACGGCGGGCAAGCGGAGCATCCATGCCGGGATCGTATTACATCGATGAACCTGAGTCTTATTGATATAAGTAGATCGATGTCGGTCGATTTGGAGCTGTCCCCCAAGCAGAAGCGAGCGGCCGGCGAGCGCTGTTGCGAGCCCGTCGTCTACCCCGACGTGCAGCGCGAGCAGGCGATCCGCATGGCCGAGGTCGCCAAGGCCCTCGGCGACCCCATCCGCCTCCAGCTCGTCGATGTGCTGCGCAAGCACGCCGGGAAGGTCTGCGTGTGTGAGCTCGTGCCCCTGTTCGACATCTCACAGTCCACGCTCTCCCACCACCTCGGCAAGCTGCGCGCCGCCGGGATCGTGGACTCGGAGCGAACGGGCTTGTGGGCCTACTACTACGTGATCCCCGACGCACTCAAGGAGCTATCCGCATGGCTGAGCTGAACATCGCTGAGAGAACCTACGTGGACCCGGCCAATGTCGCTTCTTCGCATCCGCGACCTTCTGCTGCATCTCCAGGAGGATGGGCGTCGCCCCATCCGCGCTTGCCCTGCTCGTCGTTTTCATGAGGTTTCTCATCGGCCGGTTAGCGGGTCCTTAGCCGAGCTGGGCAGACTGGGATGGCCATCGCGCTGCACACCGCCGTTCATCGCCATTGACGTGCGTCTCCAGACACATCAGACACGGGCCGCTCATACACGCGACGCTGCGCTACGCAAGCTCACACGCATCAATCGCCTGCTGATCGCAGGCAGCGTAACTCTCACCGGAGCACTCGCGGACGCCGCGGCCCAGGCCTTCCCGGGCAGAGCACTTCACACCCGCCCCTCCGCTGAGACCAAAGCGGCAAGCATCCAGCACCACGGCGACTCGCGCACGAGCACTCGATCGACGAGCACCCACGCCGCGTTGCGCCCCCCAGCCCAGGCTCCCAAAGCAGTGCCCGAATCCACACCCGCCTCGGAACCCGCGCCAGCTCGCGAATCGGCGCCCGCCCAGGAACCTCCGCTTACGCAAGAAGCCGCACCCGCGCCCGAACCGGCTCAGGCGCACGAATCCGCACCCGCCCCAGAATCCACACCCGCACCCGAACCCGCCCAGGAATCCACGCCGGAACCCGCGCCGGCTCACGAATCGGCGCCCGCCCAGGAACCGGCGCCGGTCGTCTCAGGAGGGTCTTGACACCCACGCGATCCTCCCCCGCCGGTGAGCTGGCCTCCACGACGTGGAAGGCGTTCGGCACGAGCGTCGTGCTGCGCGTGACCGACCCCGAGGCGCTCACGCACGCACGCACCCAGGTCGAGCGCGAGCTCGATGCGATCGACCGCGCGTGCAGCCGCTTTCGAGTGGACTCCGAGCTGTCGCGCGTGAACGCGAGCGAGGGCCGGCCAGTGCAGATCGGCGACCTGCTGACGGAGGCGCTGGAGCTCGCGCTGCGTGCCGCCGAGCTGACCAGCGGCGATGTGGACCCAACTGTCGGCCGGGCCTTGGAGCTCGCCGGATACGACCGGGACTGGCAACTGCTGACCCGCTCCCGCGAGGAGGAGCCTCGGTGGGCGGTCAACCGCACCCCGATCGACAAACGGCCGGACACGATCGCGGTGCGTCGCCGCTCGGGCTGGCGGACGGTCGCTCTCGACCGTGAAGGCGCCTGTGTCCGCGTGCCGAGGGGAATCCGGCTGGACCTGGGGGCCACCGCAAAGGGCTGGGCCGCCGACCGCGCCGCCAAGGCCGCCGCGGCGGCGAGCCGCTGCGGTGTGCTTGTGAGCATCGGCGGTGACATCGGCACCTCGGGGACCGGGCCTGTGGGCGGATGGCGCATCCGCGTGACCGACGACCACCGCAGCCAGCCGACCGCGCCGGGGCAGACGATCGCGATCCTCTCCGGGGGCCTTGCGACCTCCAGCACCACGGTTAGGCGCTGGCGCCACGACGGGCGCACCGCGCACCACATCATCGACCCCCGCACCGGTGCGCCCGCGCGAACGCGCTGGCGCACTGTCAGCGTCGCCGCCGCGAGCTGTGCCGAGGCGAACATCGCCACGACGGCCGCGCTCGTGAAGGGGACCGCCGCGCCCGCGTGGCTGGACGACCTGGGGCTGCCAGCCCGGCTGATCGATCACAACGGGCGCGCGCTGTATGTCGGCGATTGGCCGAGGCCGGAGGGTGCGCGGTGAGCGTGACCCTGGCAAGCGCCGGTCCGACCATCTACTGGTATATGACGCGCTCGACCGGGACGGTGGCGCTGCTGCTGCTGAGCGGCGCGGTCGCGCTCGGGGTGGTCGATGTCCGGCGCTGGAGCACGCCCAGCTGGCCACGCTTCGTCGTGGACTCGTTGCACCGCAACGTCGCGCTGCTGGCGATGGCGTTTCTCGCTCTGCACATCCTGACCTCGGTGCTCGACAGCTTCGCTCCGATCTCGCTGCTCGACGCTTTCGTCCCGTTCGCGGGGTCCTACAGGCCGTTCTGGCTGGGCCTTGGAGCGGTGGCGCTCGACCTGGTGCTCGCCGTGACGATCACAAGCCTGCTGCGTCAACGCATGGGCTTTGAGACCTGGAGAGCGATCCACTGGCTCTCCTATGCGAGCTGGCCGGTGGCGCTGCTGCACGGCCTCGGCACGGGCAGCGACGTCAAGAGCACCTGGATGCTGGTACTCACCCTCGCATGCCTGGCGGCCGTGCTCGCGGCCGTGCTCGCGCGCGTGATCGCCGCTTGGCGCCAGTACCCGGATCGCAGCCGGGCGGCCCTCGGCGGCGCCGGAGTCTTCACGTTGCTGCTGGCGTTCTGGCTTCCCAGCGGACCGCTCGGGTCCGAATGGGCGCGACGCTCGGGCACACCGTCCGCGCTGCTTGCGCACACGACCTCGAAAAGCCGGCGATGAGCTCCCCGCTGCCCGTACTGAGCGATCTCCTGGAATCACACTCCGGATCGCGCCGGCCTGCCGGGCTGCCACGGCTGCTTGATGGCATCTCCCCGCACGGAGCGACGAGCCTCGCCGAGCATCTCGCGGTCCACGGGCCGCTCCAGCTCGCACGCAAACGCTCTCGCGGTGCCGAGCACCCGCTGGTCGGGCAGATCGAGCGGGCCGGGTTGCGCGGTCGCGGCGGCGCGGGCTTTCCAACCGCCACCAAGATGCGCGCGGTCGCGGCCTCACGTGGACGAGCGGTGGTCGTGGTCAACGCGGCAGAGGGCGAGCCCGCGAGTCTCAAGGACCGCACGCTCACACGCACCCTGCCGCACCTCGTACTCGACGGCGCGGCGCTCGCGGCACACGCACTCGGCGCGGAGGAGATCGTCGTGGGCGTCTGCGAAGCGGCACGGGGGAGCGTTGAGAGCATCGCTGCAGCAATCGCCGAACGAGGCTCGCCCAGGCGGGGCTCACCGCGCACCCGGCTGAGGACCGTGCCCACCCACTACGTGGCAGGACAGGAGTCGGCGCTCGTCAATCATCTGAGCGGCGCTCCCGCGATCCCGTCCTTTACCCCGCCGATGCCCTTCCAGCAAGGAGTCGCGCGGCGCCCCACCCTGGTCAGCAACGCCGAGACGCTGGCCCACATCGCGCTCATCGCCCGTCACGGCCCGGACTGGTTTCGCGAGCTCGGCACACCTTCTGAGCCGGGATCGATGCTCGTCACGCTCTCCGGTCCCGTAGCTCATCCTGGCGTCTACGAGATCGAATACGGCGCATCGCTGGCCTCCCTGATCCACGCGGCCGGCGGGACCACCGCCCGTCCACGTGCAGCGCTGATGGGGGGATACGGCGGCTCCTGGATCGGCGAGGCACACCTGGACGGCCTGGTTCTCTCGGACGAGCGCCTCGCTGCGTGTGGGGCTTCGCTCGGAGCGGGTGTGGTGCTGCTGCTCTCCGAGGACGCCTGTCCCGTCGCGGAAGCCACCCGTGTCGCCCGCTGGCTCGCCGGCCAGAGCACGGGCCAGTGCGGTCCCTGTGTTTACGGCCTGGACGCGCTCGCATCCAGCCTCCAGGAGATAGCCGGCGGAGTCGCGGGCTCCCAGCCAACCCAGCGGATTGCGCGGCTGGCAGCGCTCGTGCGCCGTCGCGGCGCCTGCGGCCATCCCGACGGCACCGTGCGGCTGATCCTCAGCGCGATCGATGCGTTCGGCCCCGAGCTCGCCGACCACGCCCGGCACGGCCCATGCGAGGGCTGCCTGTCCCCCGGAGAGCTGCCGCTGCCAACCACAAGCGCTGCAAGCCGCAGAGCGACCCCCAAGCCGGTCAGACCGCGATGACCGGCGCAAACGACTCCGATCCTCCTACGAGCCCATGCTGAGCCAGTGCGCCATCGCCTACGTGTAAACCCGATCGCCTGCGAGGCGCACGGCATGTGCGCCGAGCTCCTGCCCGAGCGGATCGCGCTCGACGAGTGGGGCTACCCCGTGATCGACGGTAAGCCACTGGAGCCGGCGCTGCTCGGCAACGCAAGACGCGCCGCTCAAGCCTGCCCCACATTCGCGCTGCTCCTGGAGCGCGAGCCCAACCACTCCGAGCGCTGAGCCTGGAGTGGGCTCACGATTGTCTACGCAAGCGGGCTGCTCCGCGGGTTTGCTCGTCGTCCGTGAGAGACTGTCGCGGTGAGCGACCGACCTTCCCTCGCGCGGCTGACGCTGCGTGGCGCCCTCAAGGTCCCCGAGATCACTGTCTACTTCTGGGTGATCAAGGCACTGTCCACCGCGATGGGCGAGTCGACGTCCGACTACCTCGTCCACGCCCTGAATCCTGTGTCGGCCGTGCTGCTCGGGTTCGTCGGCTTCCTCGCCGCCCTGTCGTGGCAGTTCTCGACGCGCCGCTACATGGCCTGGCCGTACTGGCTGGCGGTGGTCGGGGTGGGGGTGTTCGGCACGATGGCAGCCGACGTGCTCCACGTCGGGCTCGGCGTTCCGTACGTGGTATCGAGCTTCTTCTACGCAGTCGTGCTGGCGGCGGTGTTCGTCAGCTGGCAGGCGACCGAGAAGACCCTTTCGATCCACAGTGTGGACAGCCCTCGTCGAGAGGCGTTCTACTGGGCCGTCGTCGTGGCCACCTTCGCGATGGGGACGGCCCTCGGAGACCTGACGGCGACGACCCTGCACTTGGGGTACTTTGCCTCCGGGCTGCTGTTCGCCGGGGTGATCGCCGTTCCCGCCGTGGGCTACCGGCGCTTGGGCTGGAACCCGATCTTCTGCTTCTGGTTCGCCTATGTGGCCACCCGTCCGCTCGGTGCGTCATTCGCCGACTGGATGGGCAAGCCTCAGAGCGTAGGGGGACTCGGCCTTGGCAACGGAGCCGTCGCCCTCGTGCTGACGCTCATCATCATCGGCCTGGTCGCGTACCTGGCGATCACCCGCCGGGATGTGCAGGGCGTTGGGCGCGTGCCGCCCGGAGCGCAGGAGTCGCCCCCGTCGTGGATCGAGCCCTCGCTGGAGAGCCTCGACTGACGCAAGGCACGGCTTGCGTCGCCAGCGGTCCGTCTTATGCAGGAGTGCGTACAACGACAGTACTATCGAACCACGAGCTTCAGGGGGTCGTGGGTCGTCTGGCCGAGAAGCTGGCCGCCCTCCGGGCCAGTGATGCCCCACCACGGGCTGTCGCCAGTCGGAGGCATCGACCTCGGCGGCCAGGTTGGGTCGTTGATGCGGTTCTTCGGGTGATGGCCGATCAGGGTAGGACCGATGCGAGTCGCGCAGGTCCATGCGGCGGTCGAGGCGTTGCTCGGGGAGGCCGTGTCCAAGGACTCTGTGAGCTGGTGTCTGTCCTCCGGCGTCTACAGGAAAGAGCAGCTGTTCGTTAGGGTTGTGAGAGGTCGGTACGTATTGGCGAATGCATAGCATCCGGCTTCTACGGCTCAGCCAATACTCCATGCCCGCCCACTCGGCGCCAGATGACGTGAGCCTCGCCGGCGATGACCTCCTCGCTGTACTCGAACGTTGCTCGACCGTCCGGTGCGAACGTGATCTCCCAGATCCTGGCCACGCCCTGCACCCGCTTGACGCGCAGTGCCGGCGGAAACGACGGTGGCTTCTCACGCAGAGCCGCGATGAACACGGGGAGCATCGCGAGAAAGGCACGCTGAAGCTCGCGCGGCAAGCGGCGAAACTCGCGATCGAAGCGAGGCAGACGCTCGAACGTCGGCACACCTATGCGAATGGATCGGCCGGCAGATCGTCCTCGCTCGCGGCCACCCGCTCAAGGTGCGCGGCGAACTCCTCATCGCGAAAGACCTTCCTCTCCGTCTCACGCAGCACATCCGACAGGCGCTCATGCTCAGGCCGCAGCAGGAGCGAGCCGTCGGCGCGGCGCTCGACCAACTCATAAGACCCTGCTACGTCGGGCTCGTTCAGGGTGATCCGCTTGGGAGACGAAGCCATAGACGGATTCTCGCATACCCACACGTCGGGCTGGTCAAGTGCAGTGGCTGGAGCTTGCCGATCGGCTCCGCGCCGAGCACCCCGCGGACACCTGTCGAGCAGACGATCGCCGTCGGGTTCGATTAGCGACGTTCAGCTCGCCGAAAATGCGGATGAGAGGACTCGAACCTCCACCTGGTTACCCAGACACGGACCTGAACCGTGCGCGTCTACCAATTCCGCCACATCCGCGTGGTGGGTCAAACGAACCGGAGCCTCGAGCTGCGAGGCTCCGCTCATACCGCCAACGGGATTCGAACCCGTGTTACCGCCGTGAGAGGGCGGCGTCCTAGTCCCCTAGACGATGGCGGCTTGGATCGGGCTTCGAGGCTAGCAAAGCAAGCCGCCCCGGCGCCCACCGAGGGCTCAACGGCGCCTCCGGGCCTCACGCCTCCGTGGTGCGCGGGGCGTAGCGGTGGTGGAGCATGAGCGCGTTGCCGTCGGGGTCGGCGAAGAAGGCCATGTGGCAGACGCCCGTGTCGAGCGTCTCGGCGCTGAACCGCACTCCGCGCTGCTCGAGCGCCGCCCGCGCGTCCGCGACGTTCTCGACGTGCAGCGCGATCGCGTTGGTGGGCGCGTTGGCGTGGTGTTCGAGGCCCATCGCCTCCGCGTTGTAGACGGAGAGCGTGAGGTTGCCGGTCTCGAACTCCGCGTAGTGGCGCTCCTTGATGTACACCGACCGGGGGAGGCCGAGGGTCGAGCCGTAGAACTCGACGGCCGCATCGAGCTCGCGGGTGGGGAGGCCGACGAAGTCGACGCCTGTGACGAGTTGGGGTGGGGTCATCGCGAGTCTCCTTGGGTGGACGAGGTGGGACGTGGTAGGGCGGCGAGGCCCGATCTTACGCCGGTTCGCAGCTTCGATCGCCACCGTCTTCGACGAGGCGCTCGGGGATCGGGCGGAAGGGAGCTCCGCGGAAGCCGGAACGGCCGCCGGCGAGAGCGGTCGCAGATCGTCTGTCGGCCGACCTCGTTACGATCGTTCCACGACTGTCAATGACACTGTTTTTGCAATGCGCCCGGCACATAGTCCCATTCTCCAGCTAATCCTCCCACTAGAATCTTATCTATCGGAATATCGGTCATTCCTCGAAAGCTCTTCGGGCGAGTAAGAGACGCGCCTCGACTTCTTGGCGTCAACCCATGAACCTTTGCGACAGCACCAGTGGGGCCGCTGCCGACCTCGGGCGCCGGAGCCGCCCGGGAGCAGTGCCGCGAAAACACCACAGCGACACCGTATCGTCCAACAGTGAAAGATCCGATTAGGCGGAATAAGATGGCTTCAAAGACTAAAACGCGCTCGACGGCCAAGCGGCTGCGCCCCCTGCGTCCGGGTCCCAATGGGCTGGCGCGGGGACAGGTTTCGGAGATTCAGCGCAGCCGGATGCTCACGGCCGCGGTGGAAGCAGTTGAGGAAGTCGGCTACGCCCGCTTGACCGTGGCGCAGGTGATCGCCCGTGCGCGGGTCTCCCGCAAGACGTTCTACGACCTCTTCGAGGATCGGGAGGACTGCTTCCTCGCGGCCTTCAACCAGGCGGTCGACCAGTTGAGCGTGCTCGTCACCGAGGCCTACGAGCGGGAGCCGGGCTGGCGCGACGGCGTTCGCGCGGGGCTGCTCGCGCTGCTGCGGTTCATGGACGAGGAGCCCGGTCTTGCACGGATCTGCATCGTCGAGGCGCTGGCGGCGGGCCCCCGTGTGCTCAAGCGCCGTACCCAGATCCTCGGCCAGGTGAAGAGGGTCGTCGACCAGGGCCGCACCGGCGCCCGTGTCGCCCGCGCAACCGAGGAATCGCCCGACGTCACCGCCGAAGGCGTGGTGGGCGCGATCTTCGCCGTCCTGCACACCCGGCTGCTCTCACGCAGCCACGAATCTTTCACAGCCCTTTTGGGGCCGCTGATGAGCATGCTCGTGCTTCCCTACCTCGGCGCTCGCGCCGCCTCCAGCGAGCTCACACGCAAGCCGCCCCCCCAGCCCAAGCGCAGACGGTCCCCGCGGCGCACCGTAAAGGATCCGCTGGAAGGTCTCGACATGCGACTCACCTACCGCACCGTGCGTGTCCTCACCTTCATCGGCGAGCACTCGGGGGCGAGCAACCGCGAGATCGCCGAAGGCGCAGGCATCGCCGACCAGGGCCAGATCTCCAAGCTCCTCACCCGCCTGGAGCGCCTGCGACTGGTGCGCAACATGGGCGAAGGCCAGGTCAAGGGAGCCTCCAACGAGTGGTACCTCACCGACCGCGGCGCTCAGGTCGAGCGGGCCACCCGCCCGCGGTGACCCCTGAACGCGGCGATCTGAAGCTACCGTTGGGAGGCGATGGCAACGGCGAGGAGCACATCGGGGGGGGACGTCCCGCTGCAGGCGCCCGACCAGCGTGACCCCGCGCGGCTCGCGGCGCTCATCCAGGAGGTCACCGAGCTGCGCAGGGCCGCCGCGGCGAAGGATCTGCTGATCTCCGCCAGTGCCGCCTTCGACGCCTCGCTGGATCCGCTGCAGACCATGCACACCGTCGCCGGTACCGCAGTGCCACAGCTTGCCGACCTGTGCGTCATCGACCTCCTGCGCGAGGACGGCACGATCGGCGACTCGGTGGTCGCCGCCGTCGAGGAGCAGCTCACACGCCGCCTGGAGGAGCTGCGCGCCCGCGAGCCGCTCGACATCGCGGGCTCCCACCCCGTCGCCCGCGCGCTGCGCTCCTCCGAGCCGGTGTGGGTGCACGACCTCACCGACCCCACGACGCTCCAGCAGGCCGCCCAGAGCGAGGAGCACATGCGTTTCATGCGCCACGCCGGCTACCGCTCGGCGGTGGTCGTCAAGCTCATCGCCCGCGGGCGTGTGCTGGGAGCGCTCTCCTTCCTGCGCACCGGTGCCGGACGCGACTACGACTCCGAGCACCTCCCGCTTATGCGGGATCTCGCCAACCGCGCCGCACTGGCGCTCGACAACGCGAACCTCTACGCCGAGCTCGCCCGCGTAGCGCACACTCTGCAGCGCAGCCTGCTCCCCGACGCGCTCCCCGAGGTGCCGGGCGTACAGCTCGCCTCCGCCTACCACCCCGTCGGCGAGGGCGCCGAGGTGGGCGGGGACTTCTACGACGTCTTCCAGGTTCCCTCCGGGTGCTGGCTGGTCGTCGGGGACGTCTGCGGCAAGGGCACCGAGGCAGCGGCGGTCACCGCGCTGGTGCGCCACTCGATCCGTGCGCTCGCGCTCCACCAGGACAGCCCCGCTCAGGTGCTGCGCTCGGTCAACGACGCGATGCTCAGTCATGAGCTCCACTGGCGCTTCGCCACCGCGATCCTCGCTCGCCTCGACCTCTCCCGCGGCGGCTCGGTGCGCGCCGCGATCGCCTCCGCCGGGCACCCCCCGCCGGTGCTGCTCGGCGCCGATGGCCGCACCCGCTGCCCGGAGGTCACCGGCACCATGCTCGGCGTGCTCCGCGAGGCCCGCTCCCACGACGTCCTTGTAACGCTCGAGCCCGGCGCCAGCGTGGTCCTCTACACCGACGGGCTCACCGACGCCGGCGCCCCCCGCGGCGTGATCGGCCCCGAGGAGCTCTGTGGCCACCTCGCCCGCGGCGGCCCCTCCGAGCCCGGTGCGCTCGTGCGGCGCCTGGAGGAGCTCGCCGGCGCCCGTAGCGGCGGGCGGCTGCGCGACGACATCGCGATCGTCGCCGCTCGGGTCGCCCCCGAAGGCTGAGGCCTGCGCTGGCCGCATCGTCGTCCTGACCGCCACTGCCCGGACCGGTGGGCGCGAGCCGGCGACGCGACGTCCCATCGACCCGATCGCGGTCGGAGCAGGAGAAGAGATGGTTATGCGCCTACTGCTCTGGCGACTGCTCGGCGTGGCGGCCTTCCTGCTGGGGGCGGCGGTGCTTGCGTGGCTGCTCCACGGTGGCGTTGGGGCTGCGCTGCGCGGCGCCGCGGCGGCGCACGCCGCGATCCCGCCGCGAGGGCTGCACACTCCCGGCCGCTTCCCAGTCACGTCGCTCACGGAGTTGCTCGCTGCGTCCATCCTTGCGCCCATCCTGCTGCTCCTCTGCGTGCGCTGGCGGGCGCGACGACGACGGCGGTATGTGCGCATGCGTGTGGAGGCCTACCGCACCGACCGCACCAGCGTGGAGGGGATCGTGGCGATGTTCGAGGCCCTCCACAAGCGCCTGCAGCGGCGCTGGTGGCGGCGCCTGGTGCACGGCCAGCCCTCGGTGGCGCTCGAGGTGCATCACATACGTGGCGGGGACGGCGCCGGGAGGACTCTGCTCGCCCTCGCGTGCCCCTCGGGCTTGGAGCGGATGGTCGAGGCGGCCATGCGCAGCGCCTACCCCAACTGCCGCGTGGTGTCGCCTTGCGAGACTCACCCATGCCGACCGACCGCCGCAGCAAGCAGCCGGGAGGGCCGGGGAGCACGCGGCCGGAACGGCTGGGTCGGAGCCGGATCCTCCCAAGCACTGCTGCGCTTGAAGAAGCACGCGGGGTTCATCAAGCGCGTCAAGCAGCTCGACCGCTACGAGCTCACGCGGGAGCCCCCGATGGACCGACTGATGACCGTGATGGGCGCCTGCGGCGAGGACGCCTGCGTGCAGCTCGCGCTGACCCCCGCGCCCGCCCTGTTCGAACGGTACGCCAAGTGGCGCTACAAGCGCCACGAGGACCACCTCTCGCGCGAGCGCCGCGAGCACCTGTTCGTACGCGACCGCTCGCTCGTCGAGGAGACCGAGCTGCGCGGGGGCCTGGAGGTCCAGCACCGGCCGCTGTACTTCGTGGACCTGCGCGTGCTCGCGCCCGCGCGCGGTATATGCGAGCAAATTGCATCTGAGCTGCGCGCCGAGGGGGCCGAGAACCGGCTCGTCGAGCGCGGCACCACCGTACGTCACGGTCTGCTCGGCCTATACCACCGGCGCCTGCGGCGCGGCGAGGGTAACCCCTGGCCGGCGCTGCGCAAGGGAGTGCTCGCCTCCACCGAGCTCGCCGCGCTGTGGCACTTGCCCTCGATCGACTACGCCACCGTGCCCTTCGCCCGCGGCGCCCTGCCGCTGGCGCCCGCGCCCCCCGCGATCATGCGTCCGGGGGAGGGGGCCGGGCTGCTGTGCGACGCGCTCGGGCCGGTCTCCATCCACCCGCAGATGCGCCGTCAGAACACAGCGGTGCCGGGCGCCGTGGAGCAGGGCAAGTCGAGCTATCTCACTGCCACCGTCGCCGAGGACCTGCGCCGGGAGCGGTGCGCGGTGATCGTGCTCGACCCCAAGGGCGACGCCGCCGAGGCCGCCGTGAGCCTCGTGCCCCCGGAGCGCACCTGCACGCTGCTGGACTTCTCCCACCCCACCTGCGGCTTCAACCCGCTCGCCGTGCAGGCCCCCGCGGATGTGATCGCCGACTACGTGGTGGGGTCGCTCCGATTGCTCTTTACAGATGCAGATATCCGCGCCTCCTCGGATCGGTACCTGCGCAACGCGATCATCGCGGTGCTCGCCCACGACGCCCGCTCCACGCTGTGGGACGCCGCGCGCCTGCTGTCGGTGGGCGAGGAGGGCTACTCCTACCGTGCGCGCGTCGGCGCTCACGTGCGGACGCTCCCGGAGTTCAAGGAGATTGCTGAGTTTTTCACCGCCGAGCTGGCCGCGCAGCTCGCGGACGCGCGCAGCATGACCACCGCGAAGCTCGACGCCCCCGTCAACAAGCTCGCGCGGCTGCTCAACTCCCCCTCGATCAAGCGTGTGCTGCTCAACGACGCGCTCGCCGTCGATTTCGATCGCGTGATCGCGGGCCACGAGGTGCTCGTCGTCAAGGGCGCCCTCGGGGCGATGGGCGCCGGCAACACCTCCGTGTTGATGCAGCTGCTGATGGGGATGCTCGACGCCGCGCTCGCCCGCCAGCAGGACACCGTCCCCGCCGAGCAGCGCGTGGCGGTCGCGCTCAAGGTCGACGAGGCGCCGCTGGTGCTCAACCGCGGGTTCGCGGAGACGCTCGCGCTGAAGCGCTCCGCGGGCCTGGAGACCGTGGCGTGCTGGCAGGCCGACTCGCAGTGGACCGACCGCGAGGTACGCGCGCAGCTCGACGCGCTGTTCGCCCACCGCGTGTACTTCGCCACTGCCTCCGTGCACGATGCGCGGGACGCCGCGAGCCTGATGATGGCCGAGTACTCCGACACCGTCCGCCCTGAGATCACCGGCCTCTCCGCGCTCGGGCACCCCGACGCGCGCCTGCACCTGCCCAAGCACCACGCGATCGCCAGCTGGGTCACTCCCGAGGGCCGCCAGGCGCCGTTTCTTGCGCGCACCATCCCACTGCGCGTCGATCCCGAGCGCCTCGCCCTGCACGCCGCGCGCCAGGCGGAGCGCGGCGGGCACTACCTCGCCGACCTCAGCCAGCCTCATTGGGAGCGAAGCCGGGAGATACTCGCAAGCCCGGATCCCCGTTGCGGCCAGCGTGCGGGCGCCGCCGTGAGCCCGCACGCGAGTGGAGGTGAGCTTCAGGGACGGGGCCGCGTGGAGGAAGAGGGGGAGTCATTGGGGATCATCCGCGCGGGTGGATGGGGGAACAACGCGCGAGAGCGCGGGGCCTCCATGCCCCGCGACGGCGGCGGGGATCTCCCCGAAACCACCGCGGAGAGCTACGCCGAGCTGGTCGACCTCGACGCCGCGCACCGCGTCCGCTGGGCGCGGGCCGTCGCCTCGCCCCGCCCGCTCGACCCCGACCCGCTCGATCTGGAGATCCTCGCGCTCGTCGCCGGGATGCGCCATGTGCTCACCAGCCAGATCCACCGCCGCTTCAATTCTGAGAAGGCCGTCACCACGACTCAGCGGCGCCTGAAGCGCCTCTCCGACGCCGGGTTCGTGGAGCGCTTCCAGTTCCATCGCCGCGATGGGGGAGGGGCGCCCATGTGCTACGTGATCGCCCCTCTCGGGCGCGAGTTGCTGGTGGCTCGCGGGCGCCTGGATGCCCTCGTTCATGGCGAGGTCGGAGAGGCACGCCACCCCTCCTCCAAAACCTCCTCCTCGCCCTCTACTTCTCCCTTTGCGTCCGTCGCCGCACCCGTTTCCTCGTCGCCTTCGTCCTCCTCGCTGCCCGTCGCGGGTGACCGGCGACTGCGACAGGCCCGCCACGACGTGCACGTCACCGGGTGGGTGCTCGCGTTGGAGCGCGCGCTTGGTGGGAGCGTGCTGAAGCTGCGGGGGCCGGAGGAGTCGGCGCTCTCCCCGCCGCTGCGCTCGACCCCCGCGGGGCGTGTCGCGATCGGTCCCGGCGACCTGCGCCTGCCAGGCGGGCGCGCTCCGCACGACTTCTTACGCACTGACGCCGCCGGCGCCCGCGTGGAGGTGGAGCGCTTTGAGACCGTGCGCCCCGACGCGAGTGTGGAGGTGGGGGAGAGGGTGCTCTTCGCCGCTAATGCTCCGGGGGGGGGCGAGGACCGGGGCGCGCCGAGCAGCGGGGCCGGGTCTGCCGGAGTGTGCCTGCTGGTCGAGCGCGACGACCGTCTGCCCACCGGCTCCGCCGCCGCCAAGCTCGAGCGCTACGACCATCTGCTCGCCGGCTGGTCGGTGTGCGCGCCCCGCTTCGCTCGCCGCGGCGGGCGGGTGGGGCCGAGTCCCCTGGTCGTGTTCCTCTGCCGCGACCGCCCCCGCGCGCGTGAGTGCGCGCGCCGCGCCGACCACGTGCTGAGCGCCTGCCGCGCCTACGCAGGCGAGTACCCACGCGACTGGGAGTACCCCGGCCGCGCCGCGGTCGTGTTCGCTTCCGAGCGCGACGCCCACGAGGGCCAGCTGCTCGCCTACGGCGTCCCCCGCCTGCCGCCAGAGGTTCGCGCCGCCGCGGGCGACCCCGCCGGGCGCGAGGCCGCGTTCGAGTCGCGGGATCTGCTGCCCGGGGCGCGGCCGGGGTAGTTTGCGTTTCCCTCCCGGGACGCGGCCTCTCGGTGATGATAGAATCATGCATCGTGCATCAAACACGCAGGACCACCGTCGCGGCGAAGCGCTCCTCGCTCGACACGCTCGAGGCCGAGGCCCGCAGGCGTGGTGTGGCGCTCACCGTGGTGCTGGCGGAGGCCGTCGATGAGAAGGCGGCGTCCCTGCACGCCTCCCGCCGGCCGCGTCTGGGCATCGGGCGCTCGACCGATGGGCTCTCCGCGGCACTGCTGACGGCCGAGCCGGTGGCCGAGCCGCCGTCGTAGGTGCCGCTCGTACTCGACACCGGTCCGCTGCTCGCCGCGCTCGACGCGGCCGACCCCGACCACGCGCGCTGCGCCGAGCTTCTGCGCGAGGCCACCGAGGATCTCGTCGTCCCCGCCCTGGTGCTCGCGGAGCTCGACTACTGGTGTCACCGGCGCCTCGGCGTCGATGTCTGGGTGACCTTCCTCGACGATCTCCTCGCCGGCGTCTACCGCCCGGAGTGCCCGTCGCCCGCGGACCTCACGCGCTGCCGCGCGCTCCAGTCTCAGTATTGCGACCAACCGCTCGGTGTCGTCGACGCCTCCGTACTCGCTCTGGTGGAGAGGCTCCGTGAGGACAAGCTCGCGACGCTCGACCACCGCCACTTCGCGACGGTCCGCCCCGCGCACATCGAGGCGCTCACGCTCATGCCTTGAGCGGCACAGTGATCTGCCGGGCGCTGCTCGTACCGCTCTCCTTAAGATCGACCCGCTCGGGCAGCTGTGAGCCAACCTGGCGCGAAAAGACGCACGCAGTTGCCCGCCCGGATATGCCTTTGCCCCCGCCGTATGCGCAGTTGCCTTGGCCCGCGCTCGCTCGCGCGTGCAGTCGCCCAGCTGCTTCGCGCGTGCCCGACTGCACGGCCAGAGCTCCTGCAGCGGCTCCGTTGAGCGAGACTGCGCCGATCGTGCGCAGGCGACTGCGCCGCTACGCCCGTGGGGAGGCCGCGCGGGCGTCGCTCACCCCGCGCGGCGCTAGGATCGCGACCCTCCGATTCCCCTTCACC
>JBOGYA010000022.1:0-19485 GCA_050696515.1 Solirubrobacteraceae bacterium | reverse complement strand
TCTGAAGTCGCTCGTGGAGGGACGCGATTGGGCACCAATGGGCACCAGCCCGGCCGAGAGGGCGCCAGCCGAGACGGCCGGCAACCCCACAGAGCCAATAGAATCAGGGCTTGAGGGCACGTAGCTCAGTGGGAGAGCGCTCGCTTCACACGCGAGAGGTCGGTGGTTCGAAACCACCCGTGCCCATGCCTTGTTTCCCCTGTGCTGGAGCCATTTTTCTCCGGAACGCTAAATGCGGCGAAGGGCTCGTTTTGGCTCGGTGGCCGGAATAGTGGCCGGAACTACCTCTCGCGGGCACCGAGGATGGGGCTCATGCTGGTCCTGGCAAGTTGGGTTGACGGCTCGCTGTCCTCGGTGCTGTACTGGCAGAGCCACCCGAGCTGTTCTCTGGCTCCGCAGTCGGTGTCGATGACCTGCGCGTAGATGTTCAGCGTCGTGCGGGCGTCCCTGTGACCCGCCTGCTTCTGGACGTACGGCACCGGCCTTCCGCTCGCCAGGAGCAGCGAGATGAACGTCCGTCGCAGCGAGTGGGGTGTCAGGCCGCTCGGGAGTGGCATCAGGCCCCGGGCCTGCCGGTCGCGGTTGGCCTCGCGCACTGCCGGCGCGAGGACCCGCTCGCGCAGGTTGTCCTTGTCGCGCTGGCGGCCGGTGGAGGTCGGGAAGACGGGGTCGTCGAGCGCTGTTGATAGCGCGGTGAGCTTCCAGCGCATCAGCTCGTCCCGCAGACGGTCGAGCAGCTTGATGTTCCGCTCGGCGCAGTCGCTCTTGGTGCCGGGGGCGTGGAGCACACGGTGGGCGAGGTTGACGTCTCGCCAGCGCAGCGCGCACAGCTCCCCGGCGCGCGGGCCGGCCAGGGCGAGTGTCGCGATGATCGCGCGGCGGACACTCCTCTCGGGCTCGTCGAGCGGCAGCCGCGCGAGCCGGCTGGTTGTTGAGATTGCGAGTCCGAGCTCGGCGGCGACCTCTGCGAGTGTGCGGTCCTGTTCGCGCAGTTGCTGGACGTGGAGAGCGCGCTCACGGATGGCTGGCTTGTTGCGGCGGTCGATCCGCTCGGCGGCGTCGATGAGGTCGCAGACCTCGTCAGGCATCAGCCACGTTCGGCGGGGGGCACTCGCCTTGAGTCGCCGTCGCCTGCCGGCGGCGGGGTTCGTTGAGATCAGCTCGTGCTCGACGGCCTCGGAGAGGATGTTGGAGAGCAGGTCGATCGTCATGTTGATCGAGCGGTTGGAGAGCTGGCGCATGGGACGCCCGTGCGCGTCGAGGAGCGGTTCGTGCTGCTCCTGGCGCCTGGCGATCTCCTCGCGCTCCTTGAGCTTCGCCTCGCGGTAGCGGTCGACGAGGCGCCGGTCGATCTCGGCGAGGCGGTAGCCGGCGAAGAACGGCAGTAGATGCGAGGTCAGGCGCCATTCGTAGTCCAGGATCGTCCTCGGCCGCAGTTCGCGGCGCTTGCGGTCCAGCCACTCGCTGGAGTAACTGTGGAACGTGATCGCGTCGTAGGATGCCTCTTCCCGTGGAGGGCCCTGCCACTGGCCGAGCGTCACAGCGGCCTTCTGCCGTTGGATCTCCTCGACCGCCCGTGCGCGGTCCATGCCCTCCCGGCCGTAGCCCAGGACGACGTTGCGCCGGTCATCGACGGCCACCGTGAGCTTCGCCCAGTAGGCGATGCTCCCGTCGGAGAGGGTGCGTTCGCGGACCTGGGAGTCTCTTGGCCTGGCCATGAGATCGCGTCCTCAGAACGGCCGCTGCTTGATGGGCAGCAGCGAGACCGACGGGTTCGGCTCGGGAGCGCGGCGCCTGCGGTGCGGCGCCGAGACCGCTGTGCGCTTGACCGCGGGCTCTGTGACGCTGTCGAGAAGCTGGCATCGGTTGAATCGCCATGGGCCACTCTCGCCAAGCAGGCGCCGGCCACCGAGCTCGTGTGCGTGCGCGTAGACCCACGCCGGGCGCACCCGTAGGAGCTGAGCGGTCTCCTCCGCGGTCAGCAGCTCGGGCTCAGTCCTCCGGGCCGTGGCGAGCTGCCGCTGCAGCTCGGCGGTGTCGTGCTCACGGCTCTCGATCTGCAGGCGGAGCTCGTCGATGAGCTGGTCGCGTTGGGCGATCTGCTGGCCGATCCACCTCTGGTCCTTGCGCAAACGCGCGCTCTCTGGGCAGGGAGCGTGGGGGAGCTTGTCCTTGGTGGTACGTGCCGCCATCAATCCAGTGTTCGTGCCGAAAGTAGTCAGCCGCCTGAGTCGATATTGGGAAGTGGCGGGTCGATGCCTTCTTGCGTTCGCTAGAGGCGCACGGAGCCGTCGCCGTCCTTCGTGGGGACTGTAGATCCCGCTGCTGTCGGGGCTGCATCGCCTGGTGGTGTCCATATGGACACCATAGAGGACGGCCAAGACGAACTCGCGTCCGTCTTGCCGATGACCTCAGCGACGCAACCCGCGGTAGACCCGGTTCAGCAGAGCCGCGTGGCTCCTCAGCTCAGCGCCGACGACGGCCTCTCGGTACTCGCGGAAGAAATCGGGGCTCAGATCGAGCGCTCCGGCCAGCCGTTCGATCAGCTCCATACTCGCGTGCTTGCCCCGGTCCTCGCGTATCACCCGCGACAGGTGCGCGTGGCTGACCTCGGCTCTGCGCGCCAGCTCGCGGACGCCGAGCCCACGCTCTGCCATCAGCTTGGGAAGGATCTGCGAGAGACGCTCGTCGCTGTAGTCGTCGGGCATCGCCCGGGAAGTATGCGGCTGCTGACGACAACCTGCACCGAACCGAGGATGCTCTGCGCCAGGGCAGCCTTGTTAAGTTCTCTGCGCCGGCCGCAAAGCATAGGGGTAGGCAGCCATCGCAGCAGCGATGGCCTGATCGTCGTCTGACCCTCGCTCGCACAGGCCGGCGAGGATGCCGTCGCGTTCCTCGTTGGCGCACTCCTGGCTGAGCTTGCGCTTGCCCTCGATCACGTCGATCACGAGCGTAAATGCGGCGATGTTGGGCAGCGCGCGCTCTACGCGCCCACTCTCGGCGTCGGCGAGCGACCACGGGGCCGCAGCGTCCCGCTCATGCACCTCTATCAGCTCGGCTAGGTGGGTGAGCGCCGCGTCGTGGTCTCGCAACGGGCGCGGGCAACCGTGGGCGTGGACCGCGAGGTAGTTGTATGTCGGCAGCCCGCCGTCTGGGCACCACCGCGGCGAGATGTACGCGCGAGGGCCGGCGAAGATCGCAAGCGCCTTGTGTCCGTCACCGAGCACGCATGCGATCGGGTCGGCGCGCGCGACATGCGCCACAAGCGTCCCATACGGACCCTCGTTGCGATTCAGGACGAACGGGATGTGCGCCGCGAGGGGGCCTTCTGCGCACAGCACGAGCGTGCCGAAGCGGACCGCCTCGATCATGTCGTGCAGGATCGAGAGGTCGCGCTCAGTGAAATGGGGGTTGACGTACATTGGCCTTCAACGATTGGACGTGGATGCGAGTCAGCGGACCCCGATCATAGGACCATTTCCGATCCCAGGATCTCAAGCGCGTCCCCGGGCGCCCGTTGGCGACCCCGGGGTTCGCCGCTCGCTATATGGCCGACTGCCGCTGACGATGCCACGGCGGTCCTGCGCGAGGACAGTCATTCAGAGGGAGAGACGATCTCGCCAGAGAACCTAGCGGGGCTCACGGAACGTCGACGCGAGCACCGCGTGCAGTCGCTCAAGCCCGGTGTCTATCTCCGACTCGCTGACGATCAGCGGCGGCATCAGGCGCACGGTGGTGGGACCGGTCGTGCTCAGAATCAGATGCTGCTCGGACAGTGCCCGCCGCACCACCTCGGGTGCGGGTAGGTCCAGCTCGCAGGCGAGCATCAGGCCGCGTCCACGCACGGACAGCACATGCGGCAGTCCCACCGCACCGCTGAGCAGCCGGCGGCCGAGCTCGCGTACCCGGGCAAGCAGCCCGGGATCGTCGGTGACATCCAACGCGGCCAGTGCGGCAGCGGCGACGACGGGCCCGCCGGCGAACGTGGATCCGTGCTCGCCTGGGTGCAGAACATCCCCCAGATGCGGAGCGACGACGAGCGCGCCTGCCGGCAGACCGCCGCCGAGCGCCTTAGCAGTCGTTATCGCGTCGGGCCGCACACCGGTCTGCTCGTAGGCCCACAGCGTGCCGGTGCGACCCATGCCGCATTGGATTTCGTCAAACACGAGCGCCGCGCCATGCTCGTCACAGGCTTCCCGCGCTGCCGCAAGTATGTGGTCTGAGAGCACATTCACACCCGACTCGCCCTGGATCGGCTCGAGCATGACCGCGGCGGTGCGCCCGTCCACGGCGCCCGTGATCGCCGCTGGCGTCGGCTCGACCGCACGGAAGCCCGGAACGAGCGGCACGAACGGCGCCTGTTTGGACTCCCCGGGCGTGGCCGAGAGCGCGCCGTAGGTGCGTCCATGAAAGGCGCCATACACAACCACGATTTCGCCCCTCGGACGAGCCTTGCGGGCGAGCTTGATCGCAGCCTCGTTGGCCTCGGCGCCGGTGTTGCAGAGGTACACCTTGCCTTCCAGGCTCGACTGCGAAAGGCGCTCCGCCAAGCGCAGTGTAGGTTCGGTGTAGAAGAAGTTCGAGGCATGCATCAGCTGCCCGATCTGCTCTGTGATCGCGGCAAGGACACGCGGGTGGCGGTGACCGAGATTCGTGACCGAGATGCCACTCAGGAAGTCCAGGTGCTCGTTACCGTGCTCGTCCCATAGCCAGGCTCCCTCGCCGCGCACGAACTGCACGGGAAAGCGCGCAAAGGTGGGAATAGCGTAGGCACGCTCGAGATCTTGCAAGTCCGACAGGGTCATACGAACAGCATCCTACCCTTGCGGGAGGGCACACAGCAAATCAGCGCCGCTGACGACAGCCATAGACAAGGGAGCGGTCGGCCTGTCGGGGCGGGCAGGGGATTCCCCGGCCAGGACGACGGCGAGCCGACTCTACTCAAAGACTCGGTTGCAGCACGGCCAGCGCCGCAATCCGTTGAGGTAAATGAGCTTTATGCGTCATCGCATCGAAAGAGATTGAGCACATTGGTAAGTCGCTGGCTACCAGTTGCCTGATATACATGGGAGCCTCTTGGGAGCCCGAAGCCTGCTTGCCCAAATGTTCTCGACTTCCTATGCTTCGACGTGTCACGCTCACGCTATCCACCATCTAGCCAACAGCGTTGGTGAAGCCCTTGTTTCTTGTAGTAGCCCGAGAAGAACCCCTGGTCCAGTGAGGCAATCACCAAGAGGACGAATGCGCCGATGAGCGCATGGGACGCGTTCACCCTGACGCCTGAGAGTCGCGTCTGCGTGATCGGAGCAGGGCTGTGCGGCATCACCTGTGCCCAGGCACTGAAGGTGCGAGGGATCCCGTTTGACATGTACGAGAAGGGATCGTATGTAGGGGGCCTCTGGCGCTACGAAAACGATAATGGCCTGTCGTCCGCTTACGAGTCCCTATTTATCAACACCTCGAAGAAGCGGATGCAGTATCGCATCTTTCCGATGCCGGATGACTACCCGCACTACCTGCACCATACACAGCTAGCGGAGTACTCTAATGACTACGTCGACTATTTTGGGTTACGAGACGACATTCGTTTTCGTACGGAGGTAACCCAGGTGTCTCCGGCTGAGGATGGAGAATGGGAGGTGACGACCAGCAGCGGAAGTTGCCTTACCTATGCAGCAGTCGCTATCTGCAACGGACATCACTGCAAGCCGCGGTGGCCCCAGATGCCTGGACATTTCACAGGCCAAGAGATGCATTCGCATGACTACCGTACGTCTGATGGCTTCGAGGGCAAGCAGGTTGTCGTCGTCGGCTTCGGAAACTCTGCTGTAGACATCGCAGTCGAGACTTCACGAGTGTCGGGCATGACGTATCTTTCGGTTCACCGTGGAGCACATGTGATCCCCAAGTTCGTGAAGGGAAAGCCGACCGATCATCTGTCGACCCCGCTGACCACACGGCTGCCGTGGGCAGTGCGCCGCATCATCCAGTACCGACCGGCTTTGAAGGTGATTAACGGCGATCTGACCAAGTTTGGGCTGCCAATCCCTGATCACAAGCTTGGTGAGGCGCATCCAACAATCTCTCACGATCTGCTGTCGCGGATAGGTCATGGGCGGATCACGCCCATGCCGGGAATCGCCGAGCTACTCGATGACAAAGTGCGTTTCGTTGACGGCAAGGTCGTGGATGTGGACGCCATCATATATGGGACTGGCTACGATATCGTATTCCCTTTTATCTCGTCCGATATACTCACCGTAGAAGACAACAAGATCCAGTTGTACCAACGGATGATTCATCCTGATACCTCGGGACTATTCTTCATCGGCTTGGTAGACGTATTTGGTGCGATCCAACCAGTTGCTGAGGCTCAGGCGGGATGGATGTGCGATGTGCTCCAAAGTCGAATTCGACTCCCCAATCGTGAGGGTATGCAGCAGGCCATTATCAAGACAGCGCGTAAGATGGAAAAGCGCTTTGTGCCCTCCCCGCGCCACACGATCCAGATCGATACCCTGCCCTATATGCGCGCGCTGGAGAACCAGCGGCGCGGAGGACACTTCGCGAGGCGTCGGCCGGAGGTGCTTTACCCAATCGCTGGCGGTGACATCAAGCATTTGAACAATGAAGTGCTCATGCGTCGCAGACGCGACGATAGTGTCGCGTCGAGCGGTAGCTTAGTCGAGCATACGTAGGCCCTTAGTTCTCTTTTATCAACTACTGAGGCGAGGAACCAATGAACAGCACAGACACCGCCAACTCCGAGATGACCGTCCGCAAGGCGGGACTGGAGGAGATAGCGTCAGTTGAGCCTCTATGGCTCGCGCTGTATCGCCATTACGCAAGTATCCTTCCGACTCTTGCGGGACTACCGGTCCGCTCCGCTGATGAGTCCTGGAGGCGGCGGTGTGCGATGTATGAGGGCTGGCTGGCCGACGACGAGGGCTTCCTGGTAATCGTCGAAATCGACGACCGTATGGTCGCCTACGCAGCCGTGCATATTGGTGTTGGCCTATCCGTCTGGCAAACGGGCGAGCATGTCGGCGTGTGGGAGACGATGAGCGTACTGCCGGATATGGCTGGCAAGGGGATCGGCAACGCCGTAGTGGACGCAGTGCTCGCCGAGCTCCGGGAGCGCGGCATTACAGAGCTGATGGGGAAGACAACGGAGGGCAACGTCGGCGGGCGCGACTTCTTCATGCACAAGGGGGGCGTGCCCATCAACACGGTGATGCTATACCGCCTACCCTCGTAGGAGCCGCCGGCAGCTTCGGCCGGCGCGGCTCAGGGCGGTCGGAGACTAGTAGAGTGCCCCGCCAATGGAGATTCGCCCTTTCGCACTGGAGCGCTTCTACGAACGGTGGGAGTTTAAGACTGAGCTCATGCTCTCAAACAGCGATTGCGAGTCGCTCTCGGTCGCCGACCTACTGGAACTCGAGCCGGACGCCGAAGAGCGTCTACTCAAGCTTCGGCTCGGCTACACCGAGGTGCCCGGCTCGCATGAGCTGCGCGCAGCCGTCGCCAGCCGCTACCGGCGCATAGAGGTCGATGACGTCCTCGCCCTCGCGGCCGCCGAGGAGGGCATCTTCCTTGCGTACCATGCACTGCTTCGCCCGGCCGATCACGTCGTCGTCGAGGCTCCGTGCTACGGAGCTGCAGTCGAGGTCGCGCGCAGCACAGGCGCGACGGTTAGCCTCTGGCAGCGTCGGTATGCGGATGACTGGAGCTATGACCTGGACGAGCTCGAGCGTCTGCTGCGGGTGGAGACGAAGCTCATCTACGTCAACACTCCCCACAACCCGACTGGGACTCAGATGCCGAGATCAGTGCTCGAGCACATCGTCGGGCTTGCGTGCGAGCGCGGGATCGTACTCTTGTGCGACGAGGTATACCAGGGGCTCGAGCATGACCCGACAGATCGGCTCCCCGCCGCCTGCGACCTCTATCGGCATGCAATTACGCTCAATACCGTCTCGAAGGCATACGGATTGCCTGGGCTCAGGATTGGTTGGATGGTGAGCCGCGATCCCGTACTGATCGAGCGTATCAGGGAATTGAAGCTCTACACCACGATCTGCTCGAGTGCGCCGAGCGATCTGCTCGTCGCGCTGGCCGTCCGGCATGGCAACCGTCTGGTGGAGCGCAGCAGGCAGCTTACCCTCGCCAACCTGCCGATAGTTGATGCGTTCTTCAAGGACTGGTCTGAGCTGTTTGAATGGGTGCGACCTACCGCCGGTCCAATTGGATTCCCGCGCGTCGCCGGAGAATTCAACGTTCATGCATGGTGTGAGGAAACCGCCGCCCAGGCGAATGTGCTGCTGCTCCCGGGATCCGTCTACGAGGAGCCTAGACACGTCCGCATCGGCTTCGGCCGCACAAACCTGCCACAAGTGATCGACCGCCTCGACCAGTATCTGAGGACGGTTTACGCGGCTGGCTGGACGCCGATGAGTCGCCTTTGACCCGGATGCGATAGATGGCAGACTATCGTGCGGAGATCCAGATGACACCCGACCAACTACTCCACCAAAATTCGCCGAAGCCCACAATTGACCTCCGTGTGCTCGCGGCCCGCACTCTCAGCGGGCTCGCGGAGTACTACCGACTGCTGGCGGTCACGGAGGACCGTAGCTTCGTCGTTGAGCAGGACGGCGTGGTCGCCGCGGTCGTGCCGGCCACGCCGCGCGACGCTATGTTCAACACGGTCGTGTATGACGGAATGCTCGACGTGTCCGAGTTGGAGCGCCTCACGGCGCTCTACGGCCGGCATGGCATCGGAGCGTGGGGCATCTGGGTCGCCGAGGGAGACCGCTCGCTGCAGGAGGCGCTCAACATCCGTGGGTTCATTCCGATCACGAGCTGGGTGGGCATGGGCATGTCCCTGACAGGCAATCCCGCGCCCGAGCTGCCTGCGGGCTGCGAGGTGGCCAAAGCCACCGTCCATGACTTCGCGCAGGTCAACGACAGCGCTCATGGGGGACATGACTACGGGCTCGCTTTCGCACGCTGGCCCGAAAGGGACGTCGCGAGACTGTGGACACTGCGCTGCTCTGGGCGTGTCGTCTCGACGCTGCTGGAGCTCAACTGTCACGGCGACTGTAGCATCCACTCCGTTGCCACAGTCCGTAGCGAGTGGGGCAGGGGTATGGCCACCGCTCTCATGCAGAACGTGCTGGCCGCCGCATACCACGCCGGTTGCACTACCAGCACTCTGCAAGCGGCGCCGGCGGCAGAATCCATCTATCGCCGCTTGGGATTCAGCCCAAATCGAGCAGCGTGGACTGTATTGGCAACGCCCTGAGCGTGCTCGCGAGTTGCATTAGACATAGCTCGCCTCGCGCATCAGTTCTACCACAGGGTTGAGGTAACCCTCCTCGGCTGGGACGATCCCCTCGATCCCACGGCCCTCGTCCAGCCTGCGGCTAACGTCCCCGAACGTGCCGTTCGCGATTGCCTCGAACAACCCGACGTCGGCGATCTCCTCAAGCAGCTCACTCGCTCGTAGCAGCACGTCTTGGGCACGCGTCTGGATGATCCCTCCCGGCTTGAACCAGATCTCCTCGTACAGATCGCGCGCGCTGTTGAACACGTAGTTAACGCTTTCCAGACCGAGCACTCGATCATGAATATGAGGTGTAAAGATCCCCTCGGTCGGAACCCCGATCGTCTGGATACTCTGACCCGTGGCGACAGTCACTAGATTGAACAACGTGTCCGACGCATGGGTGCGAAACAGGTTGCCATCCATGTGCTTGGTTGGCGGCATGAACTTGACCGGGCAGTCCGGGAACAGCTCGCGGGCCAGTTGCGCCTGAGCCCACTCAAACAGCAGGCCGTTGGTCACCTGTGGGTCAATCTCGAACGCGTTGCCAAGCGCGATCTGAGCATCCGGGACACCCGAGTCGTGGGCCAACCGGTGGTTGATGAATTGCGAGGCGGTCACCGACGAAGCCGCCTGCACCGCGTCGGCCGTTCTCAGGTAGTTGTCCTCGCCCGTGTTGATTACGACCTCGAAATAGCCGTTTATCATCCGCGATACACGCTGATCGATCAGGCCCCTTACGATGTTGATGTCACGGTACAGAATTCCGTAGAGCGCATCGTTGACCATGTTGTCCAGACCCTCCAACGCGCCCATCACGGCTATCTCCGACATGCATAGCCCAGAACAGAAGCTCGACAGACGCATGTAGCGCCCGTGCGCGCGAGACCACTCATCCAGCTCCTCGCGCATGATCTTGAAATTAGCCTGGGTGGCGAATGTGCCGCCATAACCCTCAGTCGTCGGGCCGAATGGCACGTAGTCCAGCAGGCTCTGCGCCGTAGAGCGGATCACCGCCACGATGTCCCCACCAGCTTCAGCGACCGCCTTGGCGTGAACCACGTCGTCGTAGACGTTGCCGGTGGCCGTCAACACATAGCGGTGCGGAGGAGCGCTTTCGCCCAGCTCCAAGCGCATCGTCCGACGGCTCTCACGGAGCGCCGAGATGGTCGCTATGCGCCTCTCCGTCTCCAGGGTGATCCGCCCCTTGATCGCTGGCTCCTCGGCCAACGCCAGCCCCTGCAGATCCAGATCTCCTACACTCACTCCTTCGGCGATCGCCTGGGGGGAGAGCTCCAGGGCGAGCATTGCGTTGCCCAGCCAGTAGGCTACGCCCTTCCCCAGCCGCCCCCGATCGTGGAGGTGGTCCACCAGCACGTTGGGAAGTGGCACACCAAGGTCGTTCACCCCGTCCACTCCCAACAGGCGCGCAATCGCGCGCTCCACCGAGACCGACGTCTTCCCACCGATTGCTTCGGCTACTTGCGCAGCGATCCGTACCGCCGCCTCTCGGCAAGCGTCCACAACACCCTGATCAAGGCTGAGCTTAGAGGTCATCCGAAATAGTGCAGTGGAAGGGACGCATGGCGTACAGGTCGACGTGCCCAGCGCGTCATACGACCTCGGCACTAGGCTCAATATATCTGATCTTCCCTCGAATCACCTTTATGTAAAAGCTCCGGTACGATGGCTCGATCGCCTCATAGCGTTCCCTGACAAGCTCGTTCAGCCTTGCCACGTTAGCCATAGGAACACCTTGATGATAGTGGTGCGCAGTGTGCAGGTTATTGAAATTTGTAAACCACTGGGCAAAGCGGGATGTGTCGATCGTCCTCGTATTGGCAAGGACGTTTGGGTCATTTTGGGTGTTGAGACCGAAGTGCTCCGGGAGCTCGATTAGGAAGTGTGTAGGCTCAGAGATAGTCAGAAGTGGTACGAGCCACGCGAAGACAAAGAGCAGGTTGCCCGTCAGTGCTGTGAACGCGGCAACTCCCGCGATCATAGATACAAACAAGCGGTACTCCTTCGAGATTTGTTTACGATTGCGCTCACGCTCAACTCCGGGGATTGGGTTTCCCGCTAGGCTGCGGGCCATATCATGGAGGACATCCACGTAGCGACCCAAGTGGAAAGTTGCGAGCAAGAACCCTCTCAGACTGTCGAGGTGGCGAAGCCGATAACTAAAGAACTCTCGATTATCTGGTTGGCCGAGGGTAGCGTGATGTCGGAGGTGTTCATATTGATAGTAGGAGTATGAGCTAAGCATGAACAAGCCGCAAAAGAAGCCATATATATGGTTCAGGCGCCGAGACTTGAACGCGTGCCCGTGAAGACACTCGTGTTGAAGCTCTACCAGGTGAGCGTACATGAACCCGAGGACGAGCATGGCGATGGCAGTCACGATCCAACTTACCGATGCGATGATGGCTATGTAGCCGATGGCAATCAACGCCAACGCGAACCAAAACTTTACGGCGAATCTGAGTGGTCTCTTCGAGAAGAACTGCGTCGGAAGGTTGCGTTGCAAATCGCCGTCCGACGCCTCGGGTTGCCCAAACATTTTAGGGGTCTGCGACCCCGTATCCACACCTCCATTCATGCTAACCACCTTGGTCGTCACCGGTCCAGATCCTTTCACTCAGGCAAGCAGGGCGGGGCCAGTGGCGCGGGCCGCGCCACGTCGCCTCTAATGAAGTTAGGCAGTGATAATCGCTGCGTCAAGTTTGCGAGTCGCGGCGCCGCACCACGCTATTTGTTCACAACGAATGTGGGGCCTGATCTAACGAGCTAGCGTGCGGCGCTGTCCCCGATGACCGCCGAGGACGAGCACGAGGGTCGCGTCAAAGCGAGGGTCGCCGGCATCTCCTTCGGGCGATCAGGCAAGCTGCTTTGCTGCAGTCCTATGTTGCGTGCACGGTCTCAGCAGCGACGTTCAGCAGGTCCACGGAGGTGTATCCAGGAGCAAGAACCGGCTCCCGTGTGTCGGTGAGAAGGCCATACACCTCGATGGCCGTGCGAGCTCCAGTAAGAAATACAGTGGGAGCGATGGCGGGGATGGCCAGATCGGCTGTGCTGGCAACTCTTTCGTTGAACGCTGGAAGAAATGCCTCCAGCGACTCCGAAGGATCGGGCAGCCCCGTGAATAGGTCCTTCATTGCGATCGCTAGGTCCGCAGGAAATCCCGTCGGAGGAGGGTCCGTCGGGACAAACGGATAATATCCCCGCGCGACGGCGTCGAGACAGAACTCAACGAGTCCCATGCCGTGCGGTGAAAAGACGTAGATGTCGTTGCGGAAGCCAAGGCTGAGTCCCGTGACCATGAACAGTTCTGCTTCACGCGCTGCCTGATCAAGCGCCAATACTGCCTCGGGCACATACATGTCGATTCCCTCGACAATGCACGACACGTTCTCGACAAGAGCTCGGGCGTTATCTGCGGTCACGCCCTCCCGAACGACGTCTACCTCGGCCTCGGGATTGATGCGCCGGATCTCCGCCGCCACAGCATCGACCTTGGATACGCCCAGAGTGTCGTGGTAGCAGCCAAACTGGCGATTGAGGTTCTTGGCCTCGAAGGTGTCGAGATCCGCAAGACGGAAATGGCCAACGCCGAGACGAGCCAAACAGATAGCCGTGGACGAGCCCTCGGCACCGGTGCCGGCGATGAGGATCCGTGCGTCTCTCAGGATCTCTTGATGCTCGGCAGGAATGATCCGGACGTTGCTCTGGACCCAGCTATCGTAGCTGGCCGTAATCGATGCTGAGGTTGTCGACGCCTGAACACTCACTTGATGATCGCCTCCGCGTATCTGGATTGAATGGCGATAGTCACGATACTCGGGGAGATTGTCTTTCGCACCTTTTGTGATCCGGGCCGACGGCAAGGTCGGAGCTCGCGCCAGAGATGACCAGCCGCCTGAATATCATGCGTTGCTACATGCCAGCTCAGACCCACCGGCTCATCGCTCTGCTCGAGGATGCAGCACGCGGCACGTTTCCTCCCGCCGACGGACTCGTTGAGGTACTGCCTGCGCCCCCCGGTCCGGCGATGGCCGTGATCGGGTTCACGTCGCATCACGTCATGGCTACGGCCGCGCCCGACGTCTGGGTCCGTGAACAGCTGCCCGACGGCGATCTGCTTGCTCCGATGAGCCCACGCTTCCTCACGGCGTTGGCAGAGCGGCTTGGCATGCGTGACGATGGCCTGGACGTCCTGCTGGCGGCTGAAGGTATGCCTGGCACCTCGGCCCTGAGCGAGGCCAGCCACAATGCGCATCCTCGCGTGGCTCGAGCTAGCGCGCATAGGAACGACATCCGAGTCTTCGAGGATGCGGATCGCACAGCGTTGCTCATCCTTGGATACGGCTTAGCCGGTCGCCTTGAGGTCGCCTGCGAGGTCGAGGAGAGCCAGCGAAATCAAGGATTGGCTACGCGGGCACTGATCGAGGCGAGACATCTTGTGACGCCAGGGCAGATCCTTTTCGCACAGACAGCCCCGGGCAACTCCGCCTCGCTGCGCAGCCTGCTGTCGGCGGGATTTCATCCCATCGGGAGCGAGGTTCTGTTCTTCTGAGGTGGGCGAGGCGTACGCAACAAAAACTTTGGGCGCCACCAGTTGGCGTCACCAAGAAGAGCGACCGTTGCTGGCACTAGCAATCCTCGCACGATAGTTACGTCCATCAAGACCGCGAGGCCCAAGCCGACTCCGAGCTGTATGTAGGGTGTCAAAGGCGAGCTAGCAAACGCGAAGAATACCGCGCTCATCGTGATGCCGGCAAGGGTGATCGACCTAGCGCTCCTAACAAGCGCTGTCTGGACGCTCTCTGCCGTGGACAGTCCCTCAAGATAATACTCACGCACGCGAGACAACAGAAAGATCTCGTAATCTGTCGACAGGCCAAACACGGCTGCGACCAGAAAGAGCGGGACAAAATACGCCAAGCGCCCGCTCCCGAAGATTATGCTCAGAATGCCCAACGTTGCCGTCACCGAGAGAAGAGTTGTGATTGCCGCCTTAAGCGCGATCACCGGAGCTCGGAACGCTGCCGTCAAGACGATCAGCTCGACTATTAAGATTACTAGCGCCACGATCGGAGTTCTCGTATTTATACGATCTGCCAGATCGACGCCTTCTGCGGTTGGTCCGCCGACAAGCGCCGTCCTGCCGAGCGACCCTCGAAGCGACGTGCGCAGTGTATGTACATAGCCTTCTGCGCTATTGCTATCTGGCGATGCGCGCAGAACCGCAGTTACGCGACTCCAGCCTTGCGTGCCACTTTGCGCTTCACCGCTCTCGACGATACTTGGCTCACGTTCAACGCTTTCTTCGAGATGGCCGGTGGATGTTTTCGCCAGGATTACAACGGGGGCGCCAAAGCCTGGGCCAAATGCCTTTTCTACTTCGGTGGTGGCTTTGCGCACCGGATCGCTACTAGGAAGGATGCTAAAAGTCTTGAACCTCACGCTGAGTCCCAAAACGGGTATCGACAGAACCAGGAGGATCGGCACTACAACGGCCACTATTGCGACACGCCGCCGGACCACAAACGCAGCCAAAGCTTGCCACAACGCGGCGCGATGTGCAGCCGATACAGCAACCCGCAGAGGTAGCCGATCGAGCCGGTGACCGAGCATGACGAGACTCGCAGGTGTCAAAGTGAGCGCGGCGGCTGTTACCACGAGCGTCACTCCCATCGCGCCAATCGCTAGTGATCCAAGAAATCCCACTCCGACGATAAACAAGCCGGCAAGAGAGGCAGCTATTGTCAGACCTGAGACTAGTATCGCACGGCCCGTAGTCGATAGAGCCTCTGTGATTGCCTCCTGAATACTTGCTGATCCGCGCGCGAGGCTTTCCCGGACGCGTGTGACTATAAACAGCGAGAAGTCGATACTCAGGCCCAAGCCAAGGATGAGCACTGTATCCTCTACGAACACACTCAATTGGAAAAAGTATGTCAGGAAATACAGTAGGCCGAGCGTGACTCCGATACACTCCAACGCGAGTATGAGTGGTAGTGCCGCTGCAATTGCCGACAAGAACGCGATAAGGAGAATCACCAGCGTCACCGGAAAGGAGATAAATGCGGCTCGCTGAAGCGTTTTCTTTGCGTTTACTTCGTAGCGGTTAAACACGGGAATTTGGCCGATCAATTCGGCCTTAGCAGGCGCAATACTGATGAGATGAATCGCTCTTTCAACGGCGGGATCGTTGAGCTGTGCAGTTCCTATGCTGCCGTTGAACATCACCGGAACTAGGGCAGCACGCCGGTTGTGAGAAAATACTGGAGTGCCGACCTGATCTACTCCGTGAATATCTTGTGCCGCATGGGCTAGTAGCGCCGCATCGTGCAGCAGCGTCGCCAGAGACCCAGCCGGAGCTACAACGGATATATAGGCTTGCGCCTCCGCTTTATCGCCAAACTTTTCCTTGCCGAGTTTGACCACCTTTGCCGATTGCGAGCCGGGAACATCGTATCCGCCATTTTGAAGGCGCTTGGTCAGGTGCGAGCTGCAGTACGCTCCACACAAGGCCATTATGCACCACAGCACCGCTATCTTGCGTGAATGGCGTATGACAGAACGCGCCAATATCGTCATTGGAGTCCCCGGGTAGAATGTGGGCATTGCACGATGCTCGTCGCAGTGGCGTCGGTGCCATCTGCAAACGAAAAGGTTGCTGCGAACTTAAAGCCATCGCGAGGACATCTCTTAGGAATGGCAATCCCTACCGGTCGGTAGCCAACTCTTTTGCCGTGAGCGTATCTGATATATGTCAGATGCTCTGGACCAAAGGTCGTTTCAAAACGAGTTACAGATACAAAGGGTCCTCCCGGGAGGCTTGGAATGAGGGGTACGGCTGTCTCGATTAACGTGCCGAATGGACTGCCTGCATCTTCGCTTAGCAACTCGCCTGGAAAGACGAGCGATGCGGAGACCGGCGTGCGTCCTTCGGCGTAGAACAGCAACTTAGTCTGGGTACCCGTCGACGGCGCCATAACGGTCGTTACGTAGCCCGTCTCGCGTAGAATCTCTGGACCAAATGGCACTTCCACTATAGCCGTGCCAAAACCCATCTCCGCGTCAGGCGGACAACCGCTGGGGCCACGTTCCATCAGGGTGGCCACATCACAGGTCGCCAGACCTAGAGTCGTCGCCGCAAAACCAAGGCTGGCGGGCAGCGCAACCGTGACGTGGGTAAGTGGAGCTGGCAGTCCACCACTATGCGAGGCGATCCGGAAGCCGATCAGGATTGTAGTATTGGCACCCAGTCGGTACGGAACGAACTTGGCCGTTAGGTTGGCCTTCTCGGAGGCCATAGCAGGGACCGACGGCAAGATGATGCACCCGACTAGCACAGCGAGCAAGACACGTATTTTGGCCACGAGTTACCGAAGACCTAGACGCTTAGGCGCCCGCTGATTTGCATTGTCACAATTCGGCGCTTACGGTTCATCGTGCCTTCTACGTGAACGCCTGTTGCGTGCGCGTGGGCGTAGACACCTGTGCCATGCGTGATGCTGGCGGTCCCTGTGTAGTAGAGCGTATTTCCAGAAACGCCATAGTCCAACTCTGTCGTACCGCTCAACGTCCCTGAATGCGAAGATCCCACGAACGACGTAGTCATCCGTGACGCTGAATTGACCACTGTGTGCAAGCTCAGCGACCCGCTTAGCGTCCCTGACGCTGAGCCTTGTGCTTCGATTATGCTCCCCTGGCTCTTGGTGACACGCAGAGTCGCGTTCTCGGTAAGAGATATGACTCGGGCGTAGGTAGCGACGTGAGTCACGGTAGCCCTGCGAGCGACACCCATCGCTGAGGAGCGGTCTATACGGGCCATCGCGACCATCATTAGAGAGACACCGACAATGCCGACAAGTGCCACTTTGACGCGCAAGGTGTATCTTCTGCGCACACTGTTGCTCATAGGGATTCCTTCTGTGTTTTGCGGGTGGGTGATGATTTGCGAGGCACGGGTACTTCCTCTCCGCAATGCGGGCATATGACTACATTTGCGCTACAGGTCACCGCCGTATCGTCGTCCGTCGCTGGCGCTGAATAATTGCCCCGTCGTGCAGCTCGCAACTCAATTCGGAGATCATCGACTGAAAATTTGTCGGTAATCGCTTGACCGAGCCAATGCTTCTGCTCGTCAGGCTCGAATGACGCGAGCAATGCGTGGTGGCTCCAAGTCAAACTGTCCCTACGTAGGGACAAATCTGCAAACCGTGACGAGACGTACCGCATATTGCGGAGACTCTTAGCGTCATAGCCGGTGATCTTGACGGCTTCGACATATCGCTCTCCCCACCTCGCCGTACCATAGAGAAGCCAATCTCCTACCCACCAAGGGCTTCCGCGTCCCATTGCCCCAATGCGACGACCCTCGAGGACCCAGCTATGGTGCGCCATCTCCTCGTCGGGCGTCCAGGCCACAGCGCTTATGCTTGCAGGACGTCTATGGACGGGAGGGGGCACCATCTCCCGTGGAGAACTCGGGGCTGTGACTGTCGATGTTGTTGTAGCCATGCGATAGCTGGTCCAGTCGTCTTTGGCGCCAGGCGCCTGCCCTTTGGCGGAGCCGGCTAACTTCTATCAGGCGAGGTTTGGTCTGTGGCTAACCAATGTGCTCAAATAAAAACTTCTGGATGAGCAAAGTGATTGATTTAATTGATCTTTCCGGCCTCGGGGTACTCAGTGGGGCGTGGCTTACTAATGTGCGCATAGTCGACCCGCGAAAATGCGCACATAGCTAGTTGACCTATCGATTGTCGGCGCTCGTGGCATGACCGAGTTCCTCCAGCCGCAGTGCGATCTCGAGCCCGGCCAGACATGTATGGAGGGGACGACCGAGAATCTGCTCAACCTCGTGCAGACGGTTTTCGACCGTGCGCCGCACCACTTTTAGCGCGCCGGCTGTGCAAGAGACGTTGCGATCGTGCGCGAAGTAGGCGCGCAGCGTTTCTCGCGCTGGCTGGCCGTCCTTGCGCAGATTGGTAAGCGGCGAGATATATGTCTTGACCAGCAGCCCTGCCAAAGCCTCGTTTTGTGCCATAGCCGCCTCAAGCAAGACGTCGGCACATCGCGTGAGCCTCTGCGGCTTGCGCAACGCAACCAGTAGCGCCACCTGGGCTTCCTGGTGCGTGTCGCGCCATCCGCTGACCCCCTTCCCCGGCTCGCCGATCGCCAGCGAAACGCCCACGGTACCGTTGGCCGAAAGCAGACGCTCAATGTCCGTGACCGCGAGCTTTCGCTGTCCGCCGAACCACGCCCACACCGTCCCCTCACCACGCGACACAGGCATGAGCTTGCAGCCAAGGCTGATCTCCAGCCCCCGTAGGGCCCTCTCTGCTCCCGCCCCCGTGGCGATCACACCGAGGTGCCAGGAGGTATGGAACTCGTAGTCCAGTTCTGCCAACTCAGCCGGGGCGACCGTCTCACCGGAGAGCAGCTTCCTCACGGTCTCCATACGGCGCTGCTCGGGGGAACTCGCGACCCGTTCTTGCTCCTGGATATACTCGTGCTCGATCGTGGCCGTGAGGTGTTCCAGCAGCGCCTCCTGTGTCCTGCGTAGATGGTGCAGCACAGACCCATGGCTCGAGAGTCCGCTGCACTCAGCCTCCTCCGCGATGAACTCCCCGAGCCCCCCGTGGCCTGCAACATAGCGGCGCAGTATCGTGCCCAGGCTCACGTCGGCGCACGCCGCACGACGTGCTTGGGCTGCTGCCGCTGGTGGGATCGGTCCCAACCATTCCGGTCCCCGCTTGATGCCCTCAAGGCTGTAGTTGAGAACCTCCCTGATCGCCGCAAGCACCCCCGCTTGGTACTCGGGATCCTCGCCATCTACCGGGTTAGGGACAGCGTCCTGAATACGAGCATGGATAGCCTGCTCGATCTCCGAGCGACGCAAGCGTAACCGCCCGATGATGTCGGCACGTATCTCTTCAAGCGATTTTGCGTTATCGCGTGCATCGTCGCTCATCGACTACCACCACGAGACTCAATGCTCAAGCGATCAGCCGAATGCCGGGTTGTCGCAACCATCGAATGAATTAGGCTGCCAAAGAGACCCTCTCGCCTTATGGACTGTCCCGCAGAATGATGACGAGGTATCTGGGCCACCCCGCCATGTATCCCCCCTCGGGGGGGGGGGGGGGAAA
>JBOGYA010000021.1:0-19973 GCA_050696515.1 Solirubrobacteraceae bacterium | reverse complement strand
TACATGTACGGTCCGGCGAACACGCACATGTGCGGGTTCGAGGAACGGCCACATGTGGCCGTTCCAGGCAGGGCCACATGTGGCCCTGCCGGCATTCCCGCATGCGGGAATGCCTCCCTCATGCTGCGAGGATCTGCGCGGCGAGGATCGCCGCGTTGCGGGGGTTGTCGAGGCCCACGCACGCCACCGGCACGCCCGGGGGCATCTGCACGATCGAGAGGATCGCGTCGAGGCCGCCCGCCGCGCTCAGCTGGCCCGTCAGCGGGACTCCGATCACGGGCAGGCCGGTGTGGGCCGCGACCGCGCCCGGCAGCGCCGCGGAGATGCCCGCGCCCGCGATGATCACGCGCAGGCCGCGCATCTGCGCGTTCTTCGCGTACTCCGCCACCACGTCCGGTTCGCGGTGCGCCGACATCACGCGCAGCTCGTGCATGATGCCCCGCTCTTCGAGCTCCACCGCGGCCTTCTGCATCGTCTCCATGTCGCTCTTGGAGCCCATCACGATCCCCACGCGCGGAGCGTCCACATCGAGCTCCTCCAGCTGCGAGCGCACCTCCGTCTCGGTCAGCGGGGTCGCGATCGAGGTCACCTCACCCACGCTTCACCTCCAGCCCGGGCTCGCTCCCCTGCCGCGCCCGCGGCGAATCGTGGCTCCCGCTCAGGCCGGGACCGACCTCCACAGCGATGTCGCCTCGCATCTGCATGCCCTCGAAGGAGATCATCCGCGCCGCAGCATACGCCGACGCGCGGGCGCGATCCGTGTCCTCGCCGAAACCGGTCACGTTCAGCACTCGCCCGCCCGCGGTGACGACTGCGCCGTCCGCGCACGCGGTGCCCGCGTGGGTCACCTCCACGCTTCCAGGCAACAGCTCCAGCCCGGCGATCGGATCCCCACTGGAGGACGACGCCGGGTAGCCTCCGCTTGCCAGCACCACCGTCACCGCGCAGTCCGAGGACCACTCCAGCCGGGCGTCCCGCAGCCCTCCCGGGCGCGAGGCGCAGAGCAGCAGCTCCAGCAGATCGGACTTCAGCCGCGGCAGGATCGCCTGTGTCTCCGGGTCGCCGAAGCGCACGTTGTACTCCAGCACGCGCGGACCGTCGGCGGTGAGCATCAGCCCCGCGTAGAGCACCCCGTGGAAAGGCGTCCCGCGCGCGCGCATCAGGTCCACGATCGGCTGGTGCACCTCGGCGGCGATCTCCTGGACGCGTGCGGCCTCGAAGCCCGCCACCGGCGAGTAGGAGCCCATGCCCCCCGTGTTCGGCCCCGTGTCGCCTGCGCCGATCCGCTTGTAGTCCCGTGCCGACGCCATCGGCACGGCGCGCTCGCCGTCGCAGAGCGCCAGCAGCGAGAGCTCCCTGCCCTCCAGGAGCTCCTCGACGACGACCATCCGTGTTCCATGGCGACGATGTACAAGGAGGTCTTCCAGCGTCTCGCGAGCCTCGCCTTCGCTCTGGGCGATGACCACCCCCTTGCCGGCCGCGAGACCATCGGCCTTCAGCACGATCGGATAGCGGTCGATCGCAGCCATGCCCTCCTCCACGCTGCCGACCGCCGCAAAGTTGGCGGTCAGCACCCCCGCCTCGAGCATCAGCTCCTTGGCATACGCCTTCGAGCCCTCCAGCTTGGCCGCGGCCGCCGTAGGCCCAAACGCGCCAACCCCGATCGACGCCAGCGCGTCGACGAGCCCCGCGACCAGTGGGACCTCTGGGCCGACGACGACGAAGTCCACACCCTCGCGCTCCGTGGCGCGTACGAGGCCCCTCACGTCATCCGCGGCGACGTCGAGCACGCGAGCCTCCTTTGCGATGCCCGCGTTGCCCGGTGCGCACAGCAGCTCTGGACGCTGCGGCGAGCGCGCCAGCGCCCGCACGAGCGCGTGCTCGCGCCCGCCGCTGCCCACCACCAGCGCCCTCATCCTCAGAGCGAGGCGATGAAGTCGTCGACTGGGATGGCCGTCAGCGTCTCATAGCTCACGGTGCCGCGCGAGCCGAGCTCCAGCGATACGCGCGCCATTGTCAGCTCGTCCGGCGCCTCCACGATGCTCACGAAGTCGAAGCGCCCCAGTGTCGCCCACTGCGCCTTGACCTTCGCCCCCAGCTGCTCCACCTCCCGGTTGACCTCGTGGATCCGCTGCGGGTTGTTCTTGACGGTCTGCACGCCCTCCGGCGTCAGGTGCGCGAGCATTATGAACGTGGGCATGGCTCCTCCTCGGGGGTGGTGTTGGGCGCCTCCAGATTAGTTGTCCATGCCCGTCTTCGGCGGGCTCGCGGGCCGATGCAATCGAGAGCCTCGGTGTGAGTGTACTTTTGGAGCCCTATACCACTTCAGTTTGTAAAGTAGTATAGGCCGCGTTAATAACAAAGTTCCCTGCCTGCATTGCCCATCAGACCTCACTTTGGAACTATGGTGGCCGCTGGGAGTGGCTCGAACGTGAGCCCCCCCTCCGCCGCGTCCACGCGGATCGCGTCCCCCGCGCGCAGGCTGCCCTCCAGCAGCGACAGCGCCAGACGGTCGGTCAGCTGCTTCTGGATCACCCGCCGCAGGGGGCGCGCCCCGTAGGCGGGGTCGTAGCCGAGGTTGCCCAGCAGCTCGCGCGCGGCCTCGGTCAGCTCCACCTCGACGCCGCGCTCGCGCACGCGCGCGATCACCCGCGCCACCTGCAGATCCACGATCTCCCCGAGCTGCTCGCGGGTCAGCGCCTCGAAGCGCACCACGTCGTCCAGGCGGTTGACGAACTCCGGTTTGAAGTGGCTCAGCAGCGCCTCGCGCAGGGCGACGTCCGACGCTGTGGGGTGGGCGGGATCCAGATCCACGGGAATGTTCGAGGTCATGATCAGCACCGTGTTCTTGAAGTCCACGGTCCTGCCCTGCCCGTCGGTCAGGCGGCCGTCGTCCATCACCGCCAGCAGCGTGTTGAACACGTCCGGGTGCGCCTTCTCGACCTCGTCCAGCAGCACCACCGAGTACGGCCGGCGGCGCACCGCCTCCGTCAGCTGGCCGCCCTCTTCGTAGCCCACGTACCCCGGCGGGGCGCCCACCAGGCGCGAGACCGTGTGCTTCTCCATGTACTCCGACATGTCCAGGCGGACCATCGCCTCCTCGGAGTCGAACATGAACTCCGCCAGCGCCCGCGCCAGCTCGGTCTTGCCGACGCCCGTCGGGCCGAGGAACAGGAACGTCCCGATCGGGCGGTTCGGGTCCTGCAGCCCCGCGCGTGAGCGGCGCAGCGCCGTCGCCACCGCCGCCACCGCCTCGTCCTGGCCGATCACCCGTTCGTGCAGCCGCTCCTCCATGTGGATCAGCTTCTCCACCTCCCCCTCCATCAGGCGGCTCACGGGGATGCCCGTCCACCGCGCCACGACCTCGGCCACGTCGTCCGCGTCCACCTCCTCCTTGAGGAACACCGACTCCTCCGCGCCGCCCTCCAAGGCGCCCAACTCCTTTTCCAGCTCGGGGATCTCCCCATAGCGGAGCTCCGCCGCGCGCTGCAGGTCCGCTGCCCGCTCCGCCCGCTCCGCCTCGAGGCGGGCCTCCTCCAGCCGCGCCTTTTTCTCGCGTACCCCCTGGATCGCCTGCTTCTCCGCCTGCCACTGCGCCTTCATCGCCGACGAGCGCTCCTGCAGCTCCGCCAGCTCGCGCTCGATCGCTTCACGGCGGGTCGCGGAGGCCTCGTCGGTCTCCTGCTGCAGGGAGGTCAGCTCGATCTCCAGCTGCATCACTCGCCGGTCCACCTCGTCGATCTCCGTCGGCAGCGAGTCGATCTCGATCCGCAGCTTGCTCGCCGCCTCGTCGATCAAGTCGATCGCCTTGTCCGGCAGGAACCGGTCAGCGATGTAGCGGTGCGAGAGCGTCGCCGCCGCGATCAGCGCGCTGTCCTGGATGCGCACCCCGTGGTGGACCTCGTAGCGCTCCTTCAGGCCCCTGAGGATCGCGATCGTGTCCTGCACGCTCGGCTCCCCGACCATCACCGGCTGGAAGCGCCGCTCCAGCGCCGCGTCCTTCTCGATGTGCTTGCGGTACTCCTCGAGCGTCGTCGCGCCCACGCAGCGCAGCTCCCCGCGCGCGAGCATCGGCTTCAGCAGGTTCGCCGCGTCCACGGCGCCTTCCGCGGCGCCCGCGCCCACGATCGTGTGCAGCTCGTCGAGGAACAAGATCACCCCGCCCCTGGCCTCGGTGACCTCCTTCAGCACCGCCTTCAGGCGGTCCTCGAACTCGCCTCTGTACTTCGCGCCCGCGATCAGCGTCCCCATGTCGAGCGCGATCACGCGCCGCTCGCGCAGTGACTCGGGCACGTCGCCCGCCACGATCCGCTGCGCAAGGCCCTCCACGATCGCCGTCTTGCCCACGCCCGGCTCGCCGATCAGCACGGGGTTGTTCTTCGTGCGCCTGGACAGCACCTGGATCACGCGGCGGATCTCCTCGTCGCGGCCGATCACGGGGTCCAGGGCGCCCTGCTCGGCGAGCTTCGTGAAGTCGCGCCCGAAGCGCTCGAGCGCCTGGTACTTCTCCTCGGGGCTCTGGTCGGTCACCCGGTGCGGGCCCCGCACCTCCGCGAGGGCCTGTAGGAGGCGCTCGGAGCTCGCGCCCACCGCGCGCAGCGCTTGGCCCGCGCGGGTGGGCGGGCGCTGATCCTCCGCGAGCGCCAGCAGCAGGTGCTCGGTCGAGATGTACTCGTCGGCCAACTCCTTCGCTCGCGCCTCCGCCGCCCGCAGCACCGCCACCAGTTCCGTCGAGGGCTGGCCGCTTTCGGCCGCAGAGCCCTCGCCCAGGCGGGGCAGCTCCTCCAGGGCGCGGTCGGTCTCCGCGCGCAGCGCCGGCAGCGAGACTCCGAGCTTCGTGAGCACCGGGACGACCACGCCGCCGGCCCCCTCGCCCTGGGCGCCGCCGCCGGGGGTGCCGATCAGCACGGCCAGCAGGTGCGTCGGCGTCACCTGCGGGCTGCGCCGCTCCTGCGCCAGGCGCGACGCCGCGGCGAGGGCCTCCTGGGAGGAGATCGTCAGGCGGTCAGGGCTCACGCCGCGGGCGTTGGGGGGTCGAGGGGCCCTTGGGCTGCATCGATCCTAGCCTTGCACAAGTTGGCCGTATGGGGGTTCGGCCGCATCGAGGGGCCGTTTGGGGCCGCCGCGGAAAGGAGCGGGCAGCAGGATTATCCCTAGAGTCGGAAACATCGCCACAAGGGCTTGCATGGCCCGTATAGGTTTGTGCTGCAGCTCTTCTTGGACAACACAGAGGAAGGTAGATTCGAATGACCAGGACATACATGGAGCGCCTCGCGGCGCTCCCCAGGCAGACGCTTGTCGTCGCAGCCATGGCGCTTCTGGCGTCGCTGACCGTCGTATCGAGCGCTTCGGCGACGATCCACCACCCGAAAGGGAACTACGCGCCCTTCGCGGACTGCCCGTTGAGCAACCCGGCGATCGAACTCTGCACGGTCGCGAACACGACCAGCGGCGAATTCACGATCGGCAAAAGGACGGTTCCGATCAACAAAACGATCGTCCTGCAGGGCGGGCTGAAAGGCATCCCGGAAACAGAAGAATCCGAATTGGTCGCCGCCGAAAACGGCGAAACGCTGTCGAAAACGAACCTGACCGTGCCCGGCGGGCTGTTCGGGATCATCGCGCCCGAATCCCTGCCCAAATGGTTGCAGGAAATCATCAACAACTTCATCAACGAAGGGTTCTCGGGCGTCACGGAGACGACCGAACTCGCGAAGCCCGCGAGCGCGGTCAGGCTCAACGCCACGAACCTGCTCACCGAAAACGGCGTTGCGCTGTCGCTGCCGACGAAGGTCAAACTGAACAACGCGCTCCTCGGCAGCGAATGCTACGTCGGCTCCGCCGCGAGCCCGATCGTCCTGAACCTCACGACCGGTGAAACGAGCCCACCCGCGCCGAACAAACCGATCCATGGCGCCAAAGGCGAATTCATCGTCTTGGAAGAAGGCAACCTGCTCCACCTCGTAGGCGGCTCACTGGTGGACAACGCCTGGTCTGCGCCTGGAGCGCACGGCTGCGGTGGCTTCTTCCTTGAAGGTCTGATCGACCCGGCCATCAACGCCGAGCTCGGTCTGCCCTCCGCGGCAGGGCACAACACCGCGGTCCTCACCGGCAAACTCGAAATCGCCACGGCCGAAGCCGTGCGGGCGAGCGAATAGCCGTAACGTAGGCAACTAGCACCGCTGTACCGGGGGCTCGCCGTGGGACGCGGCGGGCCCCCCTTTTCTAGGTCACCGCGAGCGTCGCGGGGCGGGGCGGCCAAGCTGGCGTACATCGGCCGCGCGCACGATCTCCCTGCTGGGTGGGCGTGAGTTGGGGAATGGCACCAGCTCGGCGCGGAAGGAGCGCCGGACCTCCTCCAGGCGCTCGGCCAGCTCGACCTGGGCGCGCAGCGCCTGCACCTCGAGCTCCTCGATGCGGGAGTGCATCTCTTCGATCTCGCTCTCCAAGTCGAGCACCCGCTCCACGCCGGCGAGGTTCAAGCCCAACTCCGCCGTCATCTCCTGGATGCGGCGCAGCTTCTCCACGTCCTCCCGCGAGTACAGCCGTGTGCCCTTTGGCGAGCGCTCCGGGTCGATCAGGCCGCGCGCCTCGTAGGTGCGCAGCGTCTGCGGATGCATGCGCGCGAGCTGGGCGGCCACGGAGATCATGAACACCCCGCGGTCGGCCGCCACCTCGATGCGCGCGCCGCGCACGGGCGCCGCCTCAGAGTGGCCTCCTGCGCGCTCGTCCGCTCGCTCCCCGGCCATCTAGGAGGACCTCTCTCCCGCTTTGTTGGCGGCGGCCCTGTCCTCGACCCACAGTCGCGCGCGCGGGTCGCGGCCGTTCAGCGCGTCCGCGAGCGCCCCCACGGCGGCGCTCTGCTCATCGGTAAGCTCCTCGGGGACGTCGATCGTGAAGCGGTAGTGGATGTCCCCGCGGGCGGGTGGCGAGCCCGTGCCGAGCTTCGGGGGCCCCTCGCCGCGCAGGCGCTGGACGGTGCCGTGTGCCGTGCCGGGCCGCACGCGCAGGGTCTTCGTGCCGCTCAGCGTCGGCACCTTGACCTCCGCGCCGCGCACCGCCTCGGGGATGCTCAGCGGGACCTCGACCTCGACGTTGTCCCCGCGGCGTTTGAACACCGGCGAGTGCGCGACGTGCGTGATCACGTACAGGTCGCCCGGCGGGCCGCCGCGCGGGCCGGCCTCGCCCTTGCCGGGCAGGCGGATGCGCGAGCCCTCCTTCACGCCCGCGGGGATGTTCACGCGATAGCGCTTCAGCGCACGCACCCCGCCCGAGCCGTGGCAGGTGGGGCAGGGATCCTCGATCACGGTCCCCGAGCCGCCGCAGCGCGAGCAGGGCTGGGAGATCGAGAACATCCCCTGGCCCTGCGTCTCGATCCCGCGGCCCTGGCACTTCGGGCACACCTTCGGCGTGGTGCCCGGCTTCGCGCCGGTGCCGTGGCAGGTGGGGCACGCCGACTGGGTGGAGACCGACAGCGGCACCTGCGCGCCCGCGACCGCCTGCTCGAAGGTGATCGACACCTCGGTCTCCAGGTCGCGCCCGCGCTCCGGGCGGGGCTTGGTGCGCGTGCGCCGCCCGCTGGCGGACCCCCCAAAGAGGTTGGAGAGAATGTCGCCCATGCTCGAGGCGTCGAAGTCGAAGTTCCCGAAGCCGCCGAAGCCGCCCCCGCCCCCCGCGGCCGCGAACGGCCCGGTGCCACTGTCGTACTGCTTGCGCTTCTCGGGGTCCGACAGCACGTCGTAGGCGTGCGAGACCTCCTTGAAGCGCGACTCCGCCTGCTTGTCGTCGGGGTTGCGGTCGGGGTGGTACTTACGCGCGAGCTTGCGGTAAGCCTTCTTCAGCTCCTCCGGGGTCGCCTTCTTCTCGACGCCCAGCGTCGCGTAGAGGTCGGGTCGGGCTGCCATGACGCGCTCCTCTACGCCGCCACCACGACGCGCGCGGGGCGGATCACGGTCCCGTTCAGCCGGTACCCCGACTGGTAGACCTCGACGACGGTTCCGCTCTCCGCCCCCTCCACCGGCTGTTGGGCCATGGCCTCGTGGTGGGTGGGGTCGAACTGCTCGCCCGCGGGGTCGAACGACTCGATGCCCACGCGTGCGAGCGCCGCGGCGAGCTCCGCGCGCACCAGCCGCACCCCCTCGAGCAGCGGGTCCTGCTCTTCCGCCGCACCCAGTGCACGGTCGAGGTTGTCGAGCGCTGGCAGCAGCTCCTTGGCGAGCTTCGCCACGCCGCGCTCCGCCGCTGCGGCGGACTCGCGCGCAACGCGCTTGCGGTAGTTCTCGAAGTCCGCCTGCGTGCGCTGCGCGAGCGCGAGGTACTCGTCGCGCTGCGCCGCGGTGGCCACCAGCGCGTCGAGGTCGCCCGCGACCTCGCGCGCCCCGTCGCCGTCTTCGGGCTCACGTGCCGGCCCCGGGGGACCGGTGGCGGGGCTCTCCTCAGCGGGTGCCTCGGCGGAGGGCGTGCCGGGAGCGACGGCCCCCGCCCCCGCCTCCGGCGCCTGTGGGCTCCGAATCCCACCCTCCCGTCCAGGCGGCTTGGCTTGGGGCTCCAACTGCTCCTCTTGGAGGATCTGCTCGGCGTCGCTCATCGCGCTCAGGCCTTCGTCTCGTCCACGACCTCCGCGTCGACCACATCCTCCTCGCCGGAGGACGCGCCGTTGCCGCCGGCCGCGGCGCTGCCGTCGCCGGACGTAGCGGCCTGCTCCTGAGCACGCTGGTACATCGCCTCGGAGACGGCGTGGAAGGCGCTCTGCAGCACGTCGGTCTTGGCGTTGATCGCGGCGGGGTCCTCGGACTCCAGCGAGTCGCGGACCTCCTTGATCGCATCCTCGATGCGCTGCTTGGAGTCGGCGTCGACCTGGTCGCCGAGGTCGGCGAGCTGGCGCTCGGCCTGGTAGGCGGCGTTCTCGCCGTTGTTGCGGGCCTCCGCGAGCTCGCGCGCGCGGCGGTCCTCCTCGGCGTGGGACTCCGCGTCGGAGACCATGTTCTTGATCTCCTCCTCGGAGAGCCCCGAGCCGGCCTTGATCTCGATCTTCTGCTCCTTGCCGGTGCCGAGGTCCTTGGCGGAGACGTTGAGGATGCCGTTGGCGTCGATGTCGAACGCGACCTCGATCTGCGGGATGCCCCGCGGCGCCGGCGGGATGCCGGTCAGCTGGAACTTGCCCAGCGACTTGTTGTACGTCGCCATCTCGCGCTCGCCCTGCAGCACGTGGATCTCGACCGACGGCTGGTTGTCCTCGGCGGTCGAGAACACCTCGCTCTTGCGCGTCGGGATCGTCGTGTTGCGCTCGATCAGCTTCGTCATCACGCCGCCCTTGGTCTCGATCCCGAGCGTCAGCGGGGTGACGTCGAGCAGCAGCACGTCCTTGACGTCGCCGGCGAGCACGCCCGCCTGGATCGCGGCGCCGACGGCGACGACCTCGTCGGGGTTCACGCCGCGGTGGGGATCGGAGCCGGTGAGCTCCTTGACCTTCTCCTGCACGGCGGGCATGCGCGTCATGCCGCCGACCAGCACGACGTGGTCGATCTCCTTGACGCCCTTGTCTTTGGCGTCGTCCATCGCCTGGCGTACCGGGGCCACGACGCGGTCCAGCAGCGCGCTCGTCAGCTCGGAGAGCTTCGCGCGCGTCAGGCGCGTGTCGAGGTGCTTGGGGCCGGAGGCGTCGGCCGTGATGAACGGCAGGTTGATCTGCGTCTCCTGGGTGGTGGACAGCTCGATCTTGGCCTTCTCCGCGGCCTCGTAGAGGCGCTGCAGCGCCATCGGGTCGGCCGCGAGGTCGATCCCCTGGTCGCGCTTGAAGTCCGCCACGAGCCAGTCGACGATCGCCTTGTCGAAGTTGTCGCCGCCGAGGTGGTTGTCCCCGGCCGTGCTCTTGACCTCGAACACGCCGTCGCCGATCTCCAGCACCGACACGTCGAACGTGCCGCCGCCGAGGTCGAACACGAGGATCGTCTGGTCTGACTCCTTGTCGAGGCCGTACGCCAGCGAGGCGGCGGTGGGCTCGTTGATGATGCGCTTGACGTCGAGCCCGGCGATCTTGCCGGCGTCCTTGGTCGCCTGGCGCTGGTCGTCGTTGAAGTACGCGGGGACGGTGATCACCGCGGAGTCGACGCTTTCGCCCAGGTACGCTTCCGCGTCGGTCTTCAGCTTCTGCAGGATCATCGCGGAGATCTCAGGCGGAGAGTGCTGCTCGCCGCCGGCCTCCACGCGCGCGTCGCCGTTGGGACCGGAGACGACCTTGTAGGGGACGATCGACTCCTCCTCGCGCACCTCGGCCTCCTTGCGGCCCATGAAGCGCTTGATCGAGAACACTGTGTTCTGCGGGTTGGTCACCGCCTGACGCTTGGCGACGGTGCCGACGAGCCGCTCGCCGGAGGCCGCGAAGGCGACCACGGACGGCGTGGTGCGGCCTCCCTCGGCGTTCTCGATGACGGTCGGCTCGCCACCCTCGAGCACGGCCATGCACGAGTTGGTGGTGCCGAGGTCGATGCCTATGGTCTTGCCCATGTCGGGGCTCCTTCTTGGTGGGGGTCTGCAGCGCAGCGCGAGATAGCACCGGACGCTCTTACGAAATCTGAGTGAGACTCTAGCAGATTTTCTAGTGGGCTGCAAGTAGCCGAGGCGAGGCGCCTAGCCGGGGTGTTCTTGGGATCATCCGCGCGGGTCTGTGCGTTCACCGCGCGGGTGCGCGCGGGACCTCCGTGCCCCGCGACGGCGGTTGCTGCGGGGATTTGCCGGTTCCCGGCCGCCACCGCGCGGCTTCGCTTATTGCATCGCCTACGCAGCCCTTCTGTGTAAGTCTGGCCGCTTGACCGAATGTATTGAGATCACCACGTTGGCCTCGGACTCGACCAGGCGCAGCCTTGGCAGTACCTCGGCCATCTGCTTTGCGAGGTGGCCATCTATATATTCCGACGCCCGCTCTGCGCGGATTCGGCGCAGTTCCAGCACCGCTTCGGCGAGCCGCTCGCGCAGAAGCACGATTGTGAGTACGTCCACCGATCGATCCGGGATACGCTCTCCCAGTGAAACGATATGCCCGCCCTCGTCGTCTGCCAGCACATCCCGGGCGTCGAGGGAGAGCGTTTCCCGCTCCTCGGTCGAGCGAGAGCGGTATATCGCCCGCACCCGGCTGGTAAAGCGAGCGGCAAACCAACCGGTGAAGTTGCCGCCCGGCCACGTTTCGATCGAATGGATCAGCTCGAGGTTCGCCTCGGCGCGTGCCTCTTCCCGATCGAGATTCCGGAAGAACGGTGCGGCGATCATCTTTCCTATGTAGCGCTGCATGTGGGCTGCGAGCTGATCGCGACAGCGCTGGCATCCACACCCTGCAAACGCATTGGCACGATCACGGAGTGTGTGGGGGGGAACAATGACGCGACATGCGATCGTGCGTCGATCGGATCGTCTACGGCGTTCAGCCTTGAAGTCAGCTATGACGCGGCAGGCGTCTCCTTCGGCGAGCGATAGGCGTCGGGTTGCGAGTGCTTGAGTGCAACCTACACCGAGAAGTGAAGCGGCGTCCATGATGCGACTCAGCTTGTCGGTGTAGTCTCGTGTGCCGTCGTGACCGTACTTTCGGAGGAGGTGGCCGATCGAGCTCGGTGCGAGCGTGATGCCGCGATCGGCAGCGTACTGGACCATCGCGGACTGATCGGCAGCGCGTGCGACGAGCCGCTGAGCGTCGCCCGAGCCGACTGACGTGTGGGTCTGGTTGTCACTCTTCATGCGGCATCACGTGCTGTCTCCGATAGGGTTAGCAGCCACATCCGGGCTTTGCCCACACCCGTGAAGCGGACGAGTCCGAGCTGTATCAGGCGTCGACCCTGCTCGACGACCAAGTTCGTCGGCAGCCCGAGATGCCTTGCGAGCTGCTCGGTGGTTGCGCCGTTCAGATCTACGATCGCGTCGTACAGAGGATAAACGCCACGTGGCGGCAATATAGGCGACGGAAGCACATCGCTCTTCGAACCAACGGGCACGAGCGTACGCGTCGGCGCATCGGGTGAGCGGTATCGGAGTGCGCCGCGTCGACCGTCCGCGCCGATCTCGCCGTCCGCAAGCATATGTTTGAGTTTGCTATCGATCGCCTGCGGGCTGCCGCCCAGTGCCGCGACGATCTCACCGCGGGTGAGTGGAGCGTGAGCGATGATGTAGTCGCGCACCTGGCTGCGAGTCGGGTTACGCTGACCCGACCCTCTACGTGCACGCTTCGTTTTGCTGTGCCTCGGTGCTGGGGCCTGTGGCTCCATGGTTGGATTTGCGCCGCCCGTTACGGAGACCTTGCACGTGGCCTCCTGCGCGGATGCAACGTCGACAGTGATGGTAAAATGCTGAATGGACAAGGTATTACCTCCTTTGCAGGCGAACGGGTTGACCTATTCACATGACATTGGCAGTACCGAGATACCGAACGATGATGTTATACCCCGTCCACGTGCATTGCGGTAGGTTGACTACAAAAATTGCTCCTAAATTGGGTGTATTCGTGTGACACCGATTCCCCTGGTAGGCCGAGACCGGAGGAGGACAGCTCGCTACAGCTACTAAGCGATACGGCCGAAACGTTTATTAGCGTGAAACGATTGAAGCGATCGCTGCACAGCCCAGGGATCGCGATGCGACGCGGACGAGGGTGGACCCCCTCAACCCGCGCTCGCCACGGTGCTTAGCGCAGATCCTTGACGATCGGGAAGGGGATGACCTCGCGCAGCGTGTCGCGTTCGGTGAGGATCATCACCAGGCGGTCGACGCCCATGCCGCCGCCGGCCGTGGGCGAGTAGCCGTACTCGATCGCGCGTGCGTACTCCTCGTCGTTGGGGTGCGGCACGTCGGCGTCGTCGACCATGCGCCGCTTACGCTGGTCGACGAAGCGCTGCCACTGGTCGACCGGGTCGTTGAGCTCGGTGTCGCCGCTGACGAGCTCGACGCCGCCGATCACCGCGTCGAAGTGCTCACCCAGCTCGGGGTGCACCGCGTGGCGCTTGGTGATCGGGAACGGCTCGAGCGGGAAGTCGAACACGTGCGTCGGCTGGTTGAGCGTGTGCTCGATCTTCTCCGTGTAGATGTCGGCGACGACGTCGGCCCAGCTGGAGGCGGGGTCCAGCGGCGCGTCGAGGACCTCCGCGAGCTGCTCGCGCGTGGACTCCATGAAGTCGAGGCCCGTGCGCTCGAGGATCAGCTCGCGCATCGTGATCCGCCGCCACGGCTTGGCGAGGTCGATCTCCTCACTGTTGCGCTTGATCGTCGTGCGCCCGAGCACGGCCTGGGCGACGTCGCGGAACAGCTCTTCGGTGACGGTCGCCACGTCGTTGTAGTCCGAGTACGCGCACATGAACTCGATGATCGTGAACTCCGGCGAGTGCTTGGGGGAGATGCCCTCGTTGCGGAAGACCTTGCCCATGTCGTACACGTTCTCCATGCCGCCGACGATGCAGCGGTTGAGGAACAGCTCGACGGAGATGCGCAGGTACAGGTCGCGGTCGAGCGCGTTGTGGTGGGTCGTGAACGGACGCGAGCCGGCGCCGCCGGCGAGTGACTGCAGGGCCGGTGTTTCGACCTCGATGAAGTTGCGCTCGTTCAGCCACTTGCGGATCTCGAACACGATCCTGTGGCGTTTGACGAACAGGTCGCGCGTGTCCTCGTTGGCGAGCAGGTCGAGCTCGCGGTAGCGGTAGCGCGTGCCCGTGTCGCCGAGGCCGTGGTGCTTGTCCGGCGGCGGGCGCAGCGCCTTGGTCAAGAGCGTGCACTCGATCACCTCGAGCGCGAGCTGGCCGCGCTGTGTGACGTACACGCAGCCGTCGACCGCGACGATGTCGCCGACGTCGAGCGCCAGGATGCGCTCGTAGGTCTCCTGCCCGAGCACGTCCGCGCGCACGACCGCCTGGATCTGGCCGGAGAGGTCGCGTACGTCCAGGAACGAGCTCTTCGGGTGCGTGCGCCTGGAGATCAGCCGCCCGGCGATCTGGTAGCGCAGCGCGGGGTGCTCGCCCGCCTGAAGCTCGGCGGGGTCGTGCGCGGCGAGCACGTCGGCTATGCGCGTTCGCGTGCCCCACAGCGTCACCGGCGGATACGGGTCTACGCCTTCTGCGCGCAGCCGCTCCATCTTCGCGCGACGCTCGTCCGCCCCGCCGGTCTCGCTGCCGCCGCCGTTGCCATCCGCGGCGGGCGGGACCGGCCGGGCGGGGTCCTCCCCGGGCGGCGCCTGCACCTCCTCGGGCGGGGTGGCGCCCGAGGCGCTCACGCAGCCGGCACGAGGTTGGAGGTGGGGTCGCGCACGTCGAGCACGGGCACGCCGGGGATCGCCTCCTCGAGCAGCGCCCGCAGGCGGGGCGAGTCGAAGGAGTGCGAGAGGGGCGCGACGGGGTTGACGGTGATCGCGCGCAGGTCGATCGGCGCGAGCACCTCAATCGAGAGGCCCTGGCGGCGGTACCAATCGACCCCGTGGTCGGTGAGGAAGACCTTGGTGGGGTCGGCGACCACGAGCACCAGTGAATCGAGCCCGCCCGGGGGGCGGGTGCGCCGGTCCAAGTCAAGGGCTCGCAGGAGCTCGGCGAGGAAGGGCTCGCAGAGCGCGCCCTGCAGGAGCAGGTGGCTCGCTCCAGGCCGCGCGCGCAACAGCTGGGCGATGTCGGGCGCGGTGGAGGTGAGCGCGAAGCGGGGATGCAGCGTCAGGGGCTCCTCGCCAGCCTCGCCGACGAGCATGGAGGCCGCGCCCGCCCGCGCGAGCTCCCGTACACGGGGCTCGTGCAGCTCGGGGAGGCGCACGAGCGCCACCGCGTCGCGAGTGCGCGCGACCACCTGCTCGATCTCCTCGTGCAAAGCGGCGCCGGTAGACATCACCAAGCCGTCGGAGACCGCCGGGGAGGAGGCGGCGCGGCGGTCGATGGCGCCGTCGATCAGCACCTGCTCGGCGCCGTGGGCGAGCATCGCGTCGCAGACCTCGCGCACGTCCGCGGCGGCGGAGGGGCCGGCGACCTCGATCGTTCCCTGGGCGAGCAGACGGGCGATCAGCACGCGGCCGAGGGGGGTGCGCACGCCGGTCTCGAGCACGAGCTCATGTGGGATCGCTCCCGCGCGCAGCAGCGCGTCGGTGGTCGCGACGAGGCTGCCGGCGCAGAGCTCGACGCGGGGCTTCTCGATGCGGATGTCGATCACGTCGCGCTCCTCGCCGTCGCGCCCGACGGAGGTGACGCCGACGCGGCGGCCGCGCTCCTGGCACTCGCGCAGCAGCGCGCCGAGCGTTTCGGTCTTGCCGGTGTTCTTCGCGAGGCCGACGAGCGCGAGACGGCGCGCAGGCGCGATCAGATCGGAGAGCTGCATGCCGGTCTCAGCCTAGCCGCCCGGCCTCGGGGCGGGGGTCCGCGAAGGCGGCGCGGCCGCGCTGGGGCTGCTCGAGGCCGTCGTCCTGGTACTCGAGCCCGCTCCCCTCGCCGCGCCCGAGCCGGGCGGCGAGCTCGCGCACGAGGAAGGTCGCGAGGTGGTGAGGGTAGGTGCCCTTGGAGAAGCCGGCGTCGTAGCCGAGCTCCTTGGCGAGCTCGCCCGAGACGCGCGGCCCGCCGCAGGCGAGGATCAGCTGGCGGCGGCGGCCCTCGGCCTCGACGATCTCGACGAGCTCCGTCAGGTTGTGGATGTGGAGGTTCTGCTGGGTGACGGTCTGGGAGACGAGGATCGCGTCGGCGTCGAGCTCGATCGCCTTGGCGACGAGCGCGCCGTTGGGGACCTGGGAGCCGAGGTTGTGGGCGTGGAAGGCGCGGTAGCCCTCGAGTCCCTTGTGGCCGTGGAAGCCCTTGAGGTTGAGCATCGCGTCGATCCCCACGCTGTGGGTGTCGGTGCCGGTGGAGGCGCCGACGACGACGATCGGCCGCTGGATGTGCTCCTGTGCGTAGGCCTCGACTTCGTCCTCGGTCATGTACTGCGCGATGTCGTCGCCCTCGGCGGCGAGGGTGGCGTAGTCGCAGTCGTGGACCGAGTGGCCGTACATCACGAAGTAGGTGTGGCCGTCGGTGAGGCGCTGGTGGTGGACGACCTCGGGGTGCTGGAAGCCCATCTTGCTGGCGAGCTCCAGGGCGGCCTTGCGCGCGGCGAGGCCGTCGGGAACCGGGAGCGTGAAGGAGAGCTGCACGATCCCGTCGCCGTGGTGGTCGGCGTAGGGCTTGACGTGCTCGAGATCGCCCTGCCGGGCGGCCTCGGGGCTGCCGGTGGGATCGTCCGCGCGACTGTCGTCCCAGCCCTCCTGGGGGGCTGCCGCGCTAGGCAACGCTCAAAGCCCCCCGCATGAGGTCGGTGACGGGGTTGAAGTAGCCCTCCTCGGTGGCGACGATCCCCTCCATCCCGCGGCCCCCTTCGAAGTGGCGGGAGACGTCGCCGAAGACGCCCCCCTCGATCGCCTTGAAGAGGCCGTCCTCAGCGATCCGCTGGAGGATCGCGTGTGCCCCGCGCAGGACCTCCTGCGCGCGCGTCTGGACGAGCCCGCCGCGCTTGAACTCGATCTCCTCGCCGAGGTCGCGGGCGGCGTTGAAGACGTAGTTGACGTTCTGCAGCCCGAGCACGCGGTCGTGGATGTGGGGGGTGAAGATCCCCTCGGTGGGAACCCCGATCGTCTGCACGCCCTGCCCGGTGGCGACGGTGACGAGGTTGAAGAGCGTGTCGCAGGCGTGGGTGCGGAGGAGGTTGCCGTCCATGTGGCGGGTGGGGGGCATGTACTTGACGGGGCAGTCGGGGAACAGCTCGCGGGTGAGGAGCGCCTGCGCCCACTCATACAGCAGGCCGTTGGTGACGGGTGTGTCGATCTCGAAAGCGTCGCCGAGCGCGATCTGCTCGTCGGGCACGCCGGAGTCGCGGGCGAGCTGGTGGTTGATGAACTGGGAGGCGGTCACCGAGGGCGCGGCCTCCAGCGCGTCGGCGGTGCGCAGGTAGTTGTCCTCGCCGGTGTTGATGACGACCCCGAAGTAGCCGTTGACGGTGCGCGAGACGCGCTGGTCGAGCAGCCCGCGGAGCGGGTTGATGTCGCGGTAGAGGATCCCGTAGAGAGCGTCGTTGACCATGTTGTCGAGACCCTCGATGGCGCCCATGACGGCGATCTCGGACATGCAGAGGCCCGAGCAGAAGGACGAGAGGCGCACGTAGCGGCCGTTGCGCTCCGACCACTCGTCCAGGGCGGCCCGCATGATCGCGAAGTTGGCCTGGGTGGCGAAGGTACCGCCGTAGCCCTCGGTGGTGGGGCCGTAGGGGACGTAGTCGAGCAGCGACTGGGCGGTGGAGCGGATCACGGCGACGATGTCCCCGCCGGCCTCGGCGACGGCGAGCGAGTGGACGACGTCCTCGTAGACGTTGCCGGTGGCGGTGAGCACGTAGCGCAGGGGAGGGGGGCTCTCGCCGAGGCGCTCGCGCAGGGCGCGGCGGGCCTCCATGCGCCGGCCGATCTCCTCCACGCTCCGCGCGAGCTCGGAGCGGGCGCGCTCGCGGATCGCGCCCTCGGGCGCCAGCGGCAGCGCGCAGAGGTGCAGGCCGCCCTCCTCGACCGCATCGGCGATTTCCTGGGCGCCCGCGGGGGTGGGCGGGCTCTCACCCTCGGAGTGGAGCATCGCGTTGGCGATCCAGTAGGCGACGCCCTTGCCGAGCCCGCCGTGGCTGCGGACGTGGTCGACGAGCACGTTGGGCAGCGGCGCGCCGAGGTCGTTGGCGCCGTCGACGCCGAAGAGGCGCGTGACGGTGCGCTCGACGGAGACGGTGGTCATGCCGGCGAGGTGCTCGGCGACGTCGGCGGCGATCCGCGCGGCGGCGTGGCGGCAGGACTCGACGAGCCCCTGGTCGAGGTCGAGCTTAGAGGTCCCCATGTGTCCGAGGTTACTGGAAAAACAGGGCGATTCGGGCCTCTGAAAGCGACCTGCCCACACGCGCGCGCTAGCCTCGCGGATGTGTCTCTGTCGTTGTTCACCCCGCGAGCGCGCGAGTGGTTCGAGGCGGCCTTCGCGGAGCCGACGGAGGCGCAGGCACAGGCGTGGCCGGCGATCGCGAGCGGTGAGCACGTGCTGATCTCGGCGCCGACGGGCTCGGGCAAGACGCTGGCGGCGTTCCTGTGGGCGCTGGACCGACTGGCGGTGGAGCCCCGCGCGGAGCGCCGTGCCCGTGTGGTGTACGTCTCGCCGCTGAAGGCGCTCTCCTACGACATCGAGCGCAACCTGCGGGCGCCTTTGCAAGGGATCGGCGCCGACGTGAGCGTGGCGATCCGCACAGGCGACACCCCAGCGCGGGAGCGCCAGCGGATGCTGAAAGAGCCGCCGGACATCCTGATCACGACCCCGGAGTCGCTGTACCTGATGCTGACCTCGCGCGCGCGGGAGACTCTGCAAGGGGCGGAGTGCGTGATCGTGGACGAGATCCACGCGGTGGCCGCGACGAAGCGCGGCGCGCACCTGGCGCTGACCCTGGAGCGCCTGGACGCGCTCGCCCGCGAAGCCGGCCGCCCGGAGCCGCAGCGAATCGGGCTCTCGGCGACGCAGACCCCACTGGAGGAGGTGGCGCGGTTCCTGGTGGGGTCGAAGCGCAAGTGCCGGATCGTGGACGCGAGCGCGCGCAAGCCGCTGGACGTGAAGGTCCACGTGCCGGTGGAGTCGATGGTGGACTTGACTGAAAAGGAGGGGCCCGGCTCGCCGGCCTCCGGCCAGCTGCGCCACCCTCCAGGCTCGGTCCACGGAGACCCCGACCAGCCATTGCGCGGCTCGATCTGGCCGGCGATCTACCCGGAGCTGCTGCGACTGATCCGGGAGCACAACTCGACGATCGTGTTCGTCAACAACCGGCGCTCGGCGGAGCGGCTGGCGCTGCGGTTGAACGAGCTCGCGGCGGCCGAGATCGCGCGCGCGCACCACGGCTCGCTCGCGCGCGAGGAGCGCGGCGTGGTGGAGGAGTTGCTGAAGGCGGGGGAGATCCCGTGCATCGTGGCCACCTCCAGCCTGGAGCTGGGGATCGACATGGGCGCGGTGGACCTCGTGTTGCAGGTGGAGTCGCCGAAGTCGGTGGCCGCGGGCCTGCAGCGGATCGGGCGCGCGGGGCACGGCGTGGGGGAGGTCTCGCGAGGGCGGATCTTCCCGAAGTTCCGCGCGGACCTGCTGGAGTGCGCGGTGGTGGTGCGGCGGATGCGCGAAGGGGCGATCGAGCCGACGGTGGTGCCGCGCAACCCGCTGGACGTGCTCGCGCAGCAGATCGTCGCGATGGCGGCGGCGGAGGAGGAGCTCGCGGTGGAGGAGCTCTACGAGCGGGTGCGGCGCACGTACACCTACGCGGAGCTGCCGCGCCGCCAGCTGGAGAACGTGCTGGACATGCTCGACGGCCGCTACCCGTCCTCAGAGTTCGGCGAGCTGCGGCCGCGGATCGTGTGGGATCGCATCGGGGGCACGATCCGCCCGCGCAAGGGCGCGCGCGCGCTGGCGGTGGCGAACGCGGGCACGATCCCCGACCGGGGGCTGTACCTGGTGACGCTGCCGGACGGCCGGCGGGTGGGGGAGCTCGACGAGGAGATGGTGTACGAGGCGCGGCCGGGGCAGGTGTTCCTGCTGGGGGCCTCCGCGTGGCGGATCGAGGAGATCGGCCGCGACCGCGTGATCGTCACGCCGGCGCCGGGCGCGCCGGGGGCGGTGCCGTTCTGGAAGGGCGACGGGGTGGGGCGCCCGAAAGAGCTGGGGGAGGCGATCGGGGCGTTCGCGCGGTGGGCAGTGGGGCAGCGTCCGGAGGTGCTCGAGCGCGAGTACGACCTCGACCCGCGCGCGGCGCGCAACCTGGTGGAGTACCTGCGCGAGCAGCAGGATGCCACCCGGGTGCTGCCGAGCGACCGCACGGTGGTGGTGGAGCGCTTCCGCGACGAGATCGGCGACTGGCGGCTGTGCGTGCTCTCTCCCTACGGGGGGCGGGTCCATGCGGCGTGGGGCCTGGCGCTCGCGGCGCGGATCCGCGAGCGGCTGGGGCTGGAGGCG
>JBOGYA010000020.1:0-20231 GCA_050696515.1 Solirubrobacteraceae bacterium | reverse complement strand
TGGGTCGAGCGCCCGTTCCCGCCGCCGCCCGCCTGCGCCTTGGCGCGCGCGCGGGCGAGCATCCCCTCGGAGAAGTCGCTGCCCACGACCTCCCCGCCCGGGGCCACCCGCCGTGCGAGCTCGAGCGCGAGGTCCCCGGTGCCGGTGGCGACGTCGAGCACGCGGCTGCCCGGGCCGACGCGCGCGAGGTCCACCGCGCGGCTGCGCCAGCGGTGGTGCAGGCCGGCGCTCATCACGCTGTTGAGCACGTCGTAGACCCCCGCGATGCGGTCGAACATCGCCCGCACCTGCCCCGCCTCCGGTGCTCCGGCGCCAGCGCTCTGCGGAGGGCCCGGTGCCATCGGCAGCTACTTCAACTGCGAGAGGAACGCAACGGCCGCTTCGAACTGCTTCGGCGGCAGGTGCCTGAACGACGGCATCGGCGCCGTCGGGTTGACCAGCGTGCGCGAGATCCCGTAGCGCGGGATGCGCGAGCCGATGTGCGTCAGTTCGGGGCCCGGCCCGCTGTTGCCGTTCTCGCCGAGCTTGTGGCACGCGAGGCACCCGGTGGCGGCGACGACCGCCCGGCCCGCTTCGAACTGCGCGAGGGTCGCACCGCCGGCCTGGCGGACGGCTGCCGGCGTGGCTATTTCGACGGAGAACGGCGAGCCCGTGGAGGCGCCCTCCCACGTGAGGAAGGCCATCGCCGCGGCCACGAAGATGAACGTCAGGGTGGCGATCGGGCGGCGCTCCGGGCGGCGCTCGGGGCCGCGGTCGTAGAACGGCAGTAGGAACAGCAGGATCATGCCCAGCGTCGGGACCCCGATCGTCGCCAGGCCCACGATGCTGGGCGGCTTGATCACCCGCAGGAGCTCGAACAGGAAGAAGAAGTACCACTCCGGCCGTGGCACGTAGGTGGTGGTGGTCGGGTTCGCCTTCGAGCCGAGCTCCGCGCCGAGCACCAGCGACATCGTGATGATGCACGCCATCACCACGCACGCCATGATCGAGTCCTTCGCCACCGCGTAGGGGAAGAACGGTTTCCCTTTGGACTTCAGGATCGCGTACTCGCGGAGGTACTCCTCCTTCTGAGCCTGGTTCATGGTGTGCTCACGCCTCCGACTCGCGCAGCTCGGGGTCCTTCTCCGCTTTCATCCACGGCGGGGCGGTGGTGCCGAGCTTGGCGACCAGGTACAGGTGGGCGCCGATCAGCGCGGCGATCAGCCCGGGCAAGAGCAGCATGTGGATCGCGTAGAAGCGCGACAGCGTGGTCGCCCCGAATTCCCCGCCGCCGCGCAGGAAGTCGCTCAGGTAGGGGCCTACCAGGGGCCCGGTGCCGTTGATGTTGACGCCCACGATCGTCGCCCAGTAGGCGCGCTGGTCGAACGGCAGCAGGTAGCCGGTGAAGGACATCACCATCGTCAGGATCAGCAGCACCACGCCGATCACCCAGTTGAGCTCGCGCGGGTACTTGTAGGCGCCGAACAGGAACGTGCGGCCCATGTGCAGGAACACGAGCACCACCATCACCGTCGAGCCCCACTTGTGCATCCCGCGCACGAACTGCCCGAGGAACACCTGGTTGGTGACGTAGCGGATCGATTCGTACGCCCCGCCGGAGGCGTCGGGGCGGTAGTACATCGCCAGGAACACCCCCGTGACCGCCTGGGAGAGGAAGGCGAACATCGTGGCCGAGCCCAGGGTGTAGAACCAGTTGGTGCCCTTCGGCACCTTGCGGAACATCAGCCACCGGCCCGCCCCGCTCAACGAGGTGCGCTCGTCGACCCAGTCGACGAGCGCGGTCCCCGCGTTGGCGGCGTGATCGACCGGGCGGGTGGCGCCGTCTGGCTCCTCCGGCCGCGGCGGCGGGGCCTTCAGCGGTGCGGGGATCGGGGGGGCGGGCAGCTTGGGCACGGGTCAGCGACGCTCCGTGAAACGGGAGGGGTACGCATACTGGCCGATGCCGTCGATCGGCTCGCCGGGGTCGCGGGGAGAGAAGCGGCGCAGCTCGGAGTTGACGCTGAAGCGCGCCCCGATCTGCACGAAGCCGCGCACCACGCGCGTGTAGAAGCGGTCCAGCGGCCTGACCGGCGGGCCGCCCACACGGCGGCCGAGCAGGTCGTAGACGCCGCCGTGGCAGGGGCAGATGAAGCGCTCGGCGGCATCCACCCACCGCACCGGGCAGCCGAGGTGCGCGCAGCGCGAGGTGATCGCGATGAAGGGCATGCTCTTGTCGTATGGGTCGGTGTCGATCGCCGGGTTTTTCTGGCGCACGTACACCGTCGCCTTGCCCGCCTCGCCGATGCTGGGGGTCAGCGTGATCACGGTCGGGACGTAGTTGTTGTCGGGGAACATGTCGGTCGGCCCGACCGTCTCCCAGCTGTGGGGGGTGCTTTTGAAGACCGGCCCGATCGCGAAGCCGAGCGCGGGCAGGGTGAAGGACGCGGCGGCAATCGCCCCCGCGCCGTGGGCCGAGCCGGTCATGAAGCGCCGCCGCGTGATCGTCTCGCCCTCGAACGCCCCCGGTACCCGGCGGTCGAGGGTGTACTTCGAGGCGTGCTTGTCGTGCTTGCTGGGCAAGGCCCTAAGGATACTCTCTGCGGTGTGGCGCTCGTCGCGCAGTGGTGGTGCTGATGGGAGCAGAGCGAGGTGGCGATACCTCCTTAAATCGCGCCTATATCACTTTACAAAATGAAGCAGTATAGGGGCCGAAAAGTAACATCAGCCACCGGCCTCCCCGCTCTCATCGTCCCACGGTGGCTGAGCCGCCGCGCGCATCGCCTCCAGCGCCCGCGGCTCGCCCGCGCGCGCCAACGCCTTGGCATGGCGGTGGGAGTCGCTGGAGCCCCACCCTACCGCGCGCGCGCCGGCGCTCCACACCGCCAGGGCGAGCTCGCTGCGGCCCTCCCCCTGGGCGAGCGCCGTGAGCGTGATCACGTCCGCGAGCTCCGCCACCGCGGCGAGGTCGCCGAGGGCCACCAGGCGCGCGAGGCCGAACGCATAGAGCTCATCGCCCGCCAGCAGTCCGAGGTCGGCCTCGGGCGGGCGCACGATGCGCGGGGCGCCGTAGTGCAGCAGGTAGCCCTCGTAGACCGCCTCCACCAGCAGCTCGTACTCCTCGGCGCGCGCTCGCGCCCGCGGTCCCGCGGCCGCGAGCTGCGCAGGCCCGCCGCCGTTGGAGATGGGTGGACGGGGAGAGTCGCCGGGGGTCTTTGGGCGGGCGGAGCGCGAGCGGGCAGGAGTCGGATCGACAAGGCTTGCGATCAAGCCCCCCCGTTCGCGAAGCACCACCGCCAGGCGTTCGAGCGCGGACGCCGGGGCGGACGGGGTCGAGGTGGGCCGGGTCGGGGTGGGCGGGGTCATCGAATTTCCCCGAACGCCGCGGCGGCGGCCTCAACGGTGTGCGCCACATGCTCGGGGGTGTGAGCCAGCGAGGGAAACCACGCCTCGAACTGCGAGGGCGGCGGGTTGACTCCGCGTGCGAGCAGCCCCCGGCACCACGCCGCATGAGCCTCCATGTCGCACGCCTGCGCCCCTTCCAGGTCGTGCACGGGGCGCTCGCTGAAGAACACCGTCAACAGGCCCGGGAGGCTCACGATTTGAATTGAATGGCCGCGCGCCCACCCGTCCGCGGCTCTGCGCAGCCCCGCCGCGAGCTGCTCGGTGACTGCCGCCAAGCGCACGTACGCTGGCTCGTCGAGCAGCCTGAGCGTCGCGAGACCCGCCGCGACCGCGAGCGGGTTGCCCGAGAGCGTGCCCGCCTGGTAGACCTCTCCTGTCGGGGCGAGCCTCTCCATCAGCTCCGCGCGGCCCCCCACCGCCGCCGCGGGCAGGCCGCCGCCGAGCACCTTGCCCATGATCGTGAGGTCCCCGTGGACGCCGGTCAGTTCCTGGGCGCCGCCGCGCGCCACGCGGAAGCCGCTGATCACCTCGTCGAGCACCAGCAACGCACCGCTCGCATCGGCCTGCTCGCGCAGCAGCTCCAGGAAGCCCGCACGCGCGGGCACGAGGCCCATGTTGGCGGGGACCGGCTCCGCCAGGATCGCCGCCGGCTCGTGGCGGCGCACCGCCTCGACCAGCGCCTCTGGGTTGTTCCATGGCACCACCACCGTCGCCGCCGCCGCGCCCGCCGGCACGCCGGGGCTGGCGGGGATCGCCTGCGTCGCCAGGCCCGAGCCGGCCTGCGCGAGCAGCCCGTCCACGTGGCCGTGGTAGGCGCCCGCGAACTTCACGACCCGCTCGCGGCCGGTCGCGGCGCGAGCGAGACGTAGCGCCGTCATCGTCGCCTCGGTCCCCGAGGAGGTCATGCGCAGCATGTCCACCGCTCCCATCCGCCGGGCCACCTCCTCGGCAAGCTCGACCTCCCCCGCCGTCGGCGCCCCGAAGCTCGTCCCCCGCTCCGCCGCCGCGCGCACCGCCTCGAGGACCTCCGGGTGGGCGTGTCCGTGGATCAGCGGTCCCCACGAGCACACGTAGTCCACGTAGCGGTTGCCGTCCACGTCCACGACCTCCGCGCCCGTGCCGCGCGCGAGGAACACCGGGTCGCGGCCGATCGCGGCCATCGCGCGCACGGGTGAATTAACGCCGCCGGGGAGCACCTTCAGCGCGCGCCGGTAGAGCTCCGCGGAGCGGGTGTCCGTGAGCGAGGCCGTCACCTCAGGGCCTCAAGCGTGCTGGGCTTCCCACCGCTTGTAGTCGTCGGTGAAGTACAGCAGGCGAACCTTCTTGAACTCCGTGGAGGAGTACAGCGTGGCGCGCTCCTCGATGCCGGTGTGCGCGGCGATCGCGTCGAGGATCGCGTCGCACTCCTCCTTGGAGCGCCCGTGGGCCATCGTGAAGACCGAGTAGGGCCAGTCCTCGTAGGTGGGGCGCTGGTAGCAGTGGGAGATGCCGCGGTAGGCCGCCATCCGCGGGCCGAGCTCCGCGATCCGCTCGGTGGGGACCTTCCACACACCCATCCCGTTCGCCGAGAAGCCCGCGCGGCGGTGGAAGAGGATCGCCGCCACCCGGCGCAGCAGGCCGCGCTCGCGCATCCCGGCCATGTGTTCCAGCAGCGCGTCCACCTCCATCCCGAGCCGCTGCGCGGCGGGGGCGTAGGGCTCGCCCACCACCGGCATGTCGCCCTGCGTGGCGCGGATCACGGCGATGTCGCGCTCGTCGTAGGCGACCGCCTCCAGCACCGCCTCCTCCTGAGGAGTGCCCTCACTGGAGAGCGCCTGCGTGTCGCCCTCCATCTCCAGGTCCATCCTGATCTTGAACAGCTTCAAGGTCGGCAGCTGGCGGATCGACTCCGCGCCGGTCAACCGCTGAAGGACGTCCAGCGTGCCCTCCAGGCCGAGGGGAGAGTCGGGCTCGGTGGCGAGCGTGAACCACATGTTGAACTCGTGGTTGCGCAGGTAGTTGTGCGAGACACCGGGGTGTGAGTTGACGATCTTCGCCGCCCGCCACGGGTGCTCGGGATCGACCTTCGCCGCCACCAGCATCGAGGAGTACCCCAGCGCGCGGGTGTCGTAGATGGGGGTCACCTGGCGGATGATCCGCTCCTCCAGCAGCCGCCGCACGCGTTCCAAAGCCTGCTCCTCGGCGATCTCCGCGGCGCGCGCCACCGCCGCGTAAGGCCGGGGCTCCAGCGGGAAGCTGCCCTGCATCAGGTTGAGCAGCCTGCGGTCGAGCTCGTCGAGCGCCACCGCCGCGCCTTCGGTGCGGCTGCGCGTCTTTGGGATGGCTGCGCTCGCGCGATCGACGCCGGCGGACCTGGCGGCGAGTGGCCGCAAGAAGCCGGCCGCCGGGGGGGCGTTTGGGTCCCGCGCTGTCGTCAGCTCTGCTCGTTCAGCCATCGCGCCGCGTCCTTCGCGTGGTAGGTGATGATGACGTCCGCGCCCGCGCGGCGCAGCGAGGTGAGGATCTCGATCACCGTAGCGCGCTCGTCGAGGTGGCCCGCGGCGGCCGCGACCCTGACCATCGCGTACTCACCGCTCACGTTGTACGCCGCCACCGGCAGGCCCGTCGCGCGCTTCACCGCTCCGATCAAGTCACCGTAGGCGAGCGCCGGCTTGACCATCACCATGTCCGCCCCCTCCTGCACGTCGAGCACGGTCTCGCGCACCGCCTCGCGGCCGTTGGCGGGGTCGAGCTGGTAGTCGCGGCGGTCCCCAAACGCCGGGGCCGAGCCCGCGGCGCCGCGGAACGGGCCGTAGAAAGCCGAGGCGAACTTCGCGGAGTAGGCCAGGATCGGGGTGTCCGCGAAGCCCTCCCCGTCGAGCTCCGCGCGGATCGCCGCCACGCGGCCGTCCATCATGTCAGAGGGCGCCACGACGTCGGCGCCCGCGCGGGCGTGGCTGACCGCCGTGCGCGCCAGCAGCTCCAGCGAGGCGTCGTTGTCTACGCTGCGATCGTCGCGCAGCACTCCGCAGTGGCCGTGCTCGGTGTACTCGCACAGGCACACGTCCGTGATCACGAGCAGCTCCGGCACGGCGTCCTTGAGCGCACGCACGCACAGCTGCACCACACCCTCCTCATCCCACGCCGAGGAGCCCTGAGCATCCTTCTCGGCGGGGATCCAGAACAGCAGCACCGCCCCGATCCCCAGCGCTGCCGCGGCGCGCGCCTCCTCGACGGCCCCCGCGATCGACAGCCGCACAAGGCTCGGCAGCGATCCGAGCCCGCCCGGGTGGGTGGGCAGATCCGTCAAATGGTCTGCGGGGCTCTCCTCGACGAACAGCGGGAGCACCAACTGTCCCGCCCGCAGCTCCGTCTCGCGCACAAGCCCGCGCAGCGCGGGGGAAGCGCGCAGCCTGCGCATGCGCGTCTGGGGAAATGCCATCGTCCGTCGAGGATACCTGCGCGGCACGAATCACTCCGCCCGTCCCAGCCCCAGCCGCGCGAGGACCGCGAAGAGGACCGTGAGCGCAAGCAGGTGCACGAGCGAGACCCCCAGGCCCGGCGAGGAGCGGTTGACCGCCGCGTCCAGCGCCTGCAGGGCGGCCTTGTAGGGGAACACGAGCGAGATCGCGCGGACGACGTCGTACACCCCGCCCGCCACCGCCCCCGCGGGCACCAGCGCCAGGAAGGCGAGCGGCAGCGAGAGCAGGAAGGCCAGCAGCGAGGCCGCCCGCACCTCGCGCGCGAGTGCGCCGATCGCCACGCCCAGCGCGCCGAACGCCACCGCGCCGAACGCGAGCGCCACTAGCCACTGCCCCACGCGGCCCCATTCGAGGCCCACGAACGCCCCGATCCCCGCAAGCATCGCGAACGCCACCACCACCGCGCAGCCGGCCGCCAGCAGCAGCTTCTGGGCGATCAGCTGCTCGCGAGAGAGCAGCGCCCCGCCGGTCCTCGAACCTGCCTCGCCCACCCACGACCGGGATCGGGACCTGCTCGCAATCGATGTGGCGCCTGTCCGGATGGACCGTCCGGGGCGGCCCCTGACCAGGCGGGAGAGCGTGTGCTCTTCGCGCTCCAGCGCGATTCCTCCGGCGGCGAGCAGCACGCACACGAACATCAGCGAGATGCTCACGGCCACCACCACCGCGTAGGTGTCAAGCGGCGTGCGGCGGCCGTGCAGGAGCGTGCTGCGCACCTGGATCGGCTGGCTGACCGTGCTCAGAACGTCCTGGCTGATCCCGAGGTTCTGCGCGGCGAATTCAGAGAACTCCGCGAGCCGCTGCAGCTGCGCGCGCTCCTTCCCGGGGGGCTGGCGCGCGATCAGGTGGTGCAGGATGCCGGGAATGCTGCTCAGGCCCGGCAGGTTCTGCGGAGCGCCCGGGACGCCCAGGCTCCCGCCTCGCACGAGCGCCCCGATGACCCTCGCCGCCAGCCGCCTGATCTGGTTGGAGAGTTCGAGGTTCGCTTGGGAGATCGCCGCTTCGATCGTGGAGTGCACGAAGCTCTGCTCCAGCGCTTCGCCGTTGTAGATCACCTCCACCTGGCCCTGGCTCGTGACAGAGGAGAGGCGCGAGGCGATGTTGGCGGGGATCACGACCGCCGCCAACACCTTCCCGTTCTTGACCGCTCGCACGGCCTGGGCGCGCGTGGCGGTCGGCACTGGCTGCACCTGGCTGAAGAGCCCGCTGTAGTAGTGCCCCACGTTCAGGCGCGTCCCCCCGAGTTCGACCGTCGCGGACGGCGGGGAGAGGTTCACGATCGCCACCTTCGGCTTGGCGGGCGCCCGCGAGATCGCCAGGCCGATCAGCAGCGCGACCGCGATCGGGTACACAACCAGCACCCCGACCATCACGCGCGAGCGCGCGAGGATCAGCAGGTCCTTCTTGAGCATCCACCGCATCAGTGACCCCGCTCGCGCAGGAACTCCACGAACGCCCCTTCGAAGCCGAAGCGGGCGGGCTCCCGTTCGGCGCCGGCCTCCCGCGCGAGCTCCTGGGGGGAGCCGCTGAACAGCAGCTCCCCGTCGGCCAGCACGATCACTCGTTGCGCGTAGCGCTCGGCCTCGGCGACATTGTGGGTGGAGAACACCACGCACCTCCCCCGCTCGGAGAGGCCGCGGATGAACCGCCACAGCCGCTCGCGCTGGCGGGGGTCGAGCGACGAGGAGGGCTCGTCCAGCACCAGCGCCGTCGGCTCGGAGAGCAGGCCGACCGCGATGTTGACGCGCTGGCGGTTGCCGCCCGAGAGGCGCTCCACCCGCTCGGAGGCCCGCTCCTGGAGTCCCGTCTGCTCGAGCATCGCCGCGACCGCCTCCTGTGGGTCGGCGCTCCGCTCGAGGCGGGCGAACAGCTCGAGGTTCTCGGCCACCGAGAGGCGGGAGTAAACCGCGGGCTGCTGTGGCACCCACCCAACCCGGCTCGCCGGGAGGCTCACGTGGCCCGCGGTGGGCCGCTGGACGCCCGCGACGATCGATAGCAGCGTGGTCTTGCCCGCCCCGTTGGGGCCGATCACCGCCACCATCTCCCCCGCGTGAGCCTCGAAGCTGACGTCGCGCAGCGCCTCGCGCTCGCCGTAGCGCTTGGCGATGCCCTGGACGCTGAGCAGTGGCTCGGCAGCGGCGCCGGACTCGGTCGTGCCCGGCCCACCCAGGTCGTTCATCCCTCCTCGACCCCCTGGGGACAGGCGGGCGCTAGGCTGGACCCGTTCACAGCATCCTGCCCGGGGAGCGCTCCCAGGGCTCGAATGTCAAATGGCGGCTCAGGTACACGAAGGTCTCGCGCAGGATCGCGAGGATTGGCAGCGCCACCAGCGCCCCCACCACGCCGTACAGCTGTAGCCCGAGCAGCAGCGCGAAGATCACCAGCAGCGGGTTGATCCGCAGCGTGTGGCCGAAGATCTGGGGCGCCACCACGTGGCCCTCGAGCTGCTGCAGGCCCACGAACAGCAGCGCCACCCACAGCGCGGAGATCGGATTGGTGAAGAGCGCCACCAGCACCGGCGGCACCGCACCGAGGATCGGCCCGATGTAGGGGATCAGCTCCATCACGCCGTAGAACATCGCAAACGCCACCGCGTACTTCTTCCCGTCGGGGAAGATCCCGAGCACGCCGAAGATGTACAGCGCGAGGCCCGCGGAGGCGCCCATCAGGAAGCTGAACAGCAGCTGCCCCCCCACGTAGCGGGAGACCGCGTGCTGGGTCAGCGTGGGGTAGTCGTCCGCGGGCGTGCCGTCCCCGTCGGGCATCGCCCGGCGCACGAGCCGCCCGATGCGCTCGCCGTAGAGCAGCATGTAGACGGACAGCACGAAGATCAACACGAGGTCGAAGATCGCGCTCGCGGTTTCGGTCAAGAGGCCGCCGCCGAACGAGGCGAGCGAGCCGGCGCTCTTCGAGATTTTGTCCTGGATCGTCTGCAGCGCGGTTTTGCCCTGCTTGATGAAGTGCACGGAGATTCCGTGTTTGTTGAGCGAGCGCTGGACGTTTTCGAGCGTTGTGTTAGCTTCAGCGACGAGGGCAGGAAGGTTGCGGCTGAAGGACTGCACCTGATGGACGATCGGGTTGGCCAGCAGAAAGCCGATCCCGGTCAGCGTCAGGAAGAATGCGAGATACACGGCGAGCACCGCCAGGCCGCGGGGGAGGCGCGAGCGCTGGAGGAAGGCGACAGCCGGGTTGAGGATCAGCGCGATGAGAGCCGCCACTACGAAGATCAGCAGCACTTTCCCCGCCGCCCGCGCGAGCGCCCACGCCGCGAGCAGCGCCAGCGGCAGCACCACCAGCTGCACCCACCGCGGCACCACCACGCGCGGAACCTCGGGCACGGAAGGGGCGGTGGTCTCTTCCGTCTGCTCCGGCGCCTCGACGCTCACAAGCCTCCCGTCATGGGCCAAGTATGGCTGAGGGCGAGGCGACCATCCTGTTCGTCGGCGACCTCGTCGGAAGCATCGGGCGGCGCACGCTGATCGACTGCCTGCCGGTGCTGCGCGAGCGCTACGCACCGACGTTCGTGGTCGTCAACGGCGAGAACGTGGCGGGCGGGCTGGGGATCACCCCGAAGGCCGCCGACCAGCTGCTCGCCGCGGGCGTCGACGCGATCACGCTCGGCAACCACGCCTACCACCGCCGCGAGATCTACCCCTACCTCGACACCCAGCCGCGGATCGTGCGCCCCGCCAACTTCCTGCGCGGCCAGCCCGGCCGCGGCGCGTGCGTGGTGCAGAGCGCGGACGGGCTGCGCCTCGGGGTGGTCAACCTCAGTGGCAGCCTCTACCTGCGCCCGGGGCACTCTGCGTTCATCGAGGTCGAGGTCGCGCTGCGAGAGCTGGGGGAGGTGGACCACGTGCTCGTGGACATGCACGCGGAGGCGACCAGCGAGAAGATCGCGCTCGGCTGGCACCTCGACGGGCGCGTGAGCGCGGTGGTGGGCACCCACACCCACATACCCACCGCAGACGGGCGCGTGCTCCCCGGCGGGACCGCGTACATCACCGACGTCGGCATGACCGGACCCCGCGGGGGGGTGATCGGGGTCAAGCGTGAGCTGGCGTTGGAGGCGCTCGTCACGCAGATGCCGGTGCGCTTTCAGACCTCCGAAGAGGATCCCTGGCTGAACGGCGTGGTGATCCGCTGCTCGCAGGCGTTGCGAGCGGACTCGATCGAGCAGGTTCTGATGCCGAAACCACCTGCGTCGGCGTCGGCTGCTCGAGCACGGTAGGCGCTTCCCAGCGCGGAGGGGCGGGGTGGGCGGAATCGGGGACCCCAAGCAAGGCGATCATCACGAGCGGGAAGAACCAGGGGATGTAGAGGTAGAACCAGTGTTCGATCCCTAGCTGCAGCGCGATCAGGATCGCCGCGGCCGCGGCCGCGAGCGCCGGCAGGCCAGGCCGGCGGGGGATGACCGCGAGCGCCAGCGCGAGGACGACGGCAGCGATCTGCACAACGGTCTCCCACCCCTTCAGGCCTCCGTAGAGGCCCCACACCGAGAACGGCGAGCCGCGGTTGTCCTGGTAGGCGACGGTGCGCTCGTAGATCTCGTGCAAGGAGTCGTGCGCGAGCGCGGGGATCGAGACGACCGCGACCGTCACGGCGAACGCGAGCGCGAACAGCCCGAGGGGCCGGATGCCCGCCCACCGGCGGCGATGCGGGAGGGGGCCCGTGTGAGTCGATGGGATTCCCGAGGTCTCCGACGCGGCCTCTGACCCCGAGGCCCCCGACGTGGCCTCTGGCGAGGCTTTCGATGAGGCCTCCGCCCACTCCGGCGAGCGATCCCGCAGCCCGTGGGTGGCAAACAGCGGCGCGAGCGCCAGCGGGGCGAGCTTCGTGAGGCCGGCCAGCGCAGCGAACACCCCCCGCGCAGGAGGCGAAGCCGCAACCAGCAGCACGGCCAGCAGCAGCACCCCCACGAGCGTGTCGTTGGAGTTGCTCTCGAGCGCGTACAGCGTGAAGGGGTAGGAGACCCACGCATAGGAGAGCGCGACCCCCAGCGTCGAGCCGCCGAGGCGCAGTCCGAGCAGGAAGAGCAGCCCCACCGCGAGCAGGTCGAACGCGATCGCGGCGGCGTGCGCGGCGGGGAGGTCGTCCCACTGGCCGCTCCACCCGAAGAGCTGCTCGAAGGGCACGTACGCCTCGTAGTTGACGGGCCCATAGGTGTCGCCGTGTTCGTTGTTGGCGGGGTACCCCCCGTAGAGGGTCTTGCCGTCGGCGATCCGCTGCGCGCCGATCACCCCGGCGTAGCCGACGTCGATCACGTTGGAGTCGGTCACGTTCAGGCCGATGCGAAAGCCGAGCAGGAAGACCACGCCGAGCGCCAGCCAGGGGGCGGGGATCAGCAGCTTGAGATGTGACCCTCCCCCACCCGCTGCCCGCGACCTCCCGGACACGGGCGGCCCGGCGCCGTCGGGCCGCCCCAGATCGGCCGCGGGGGCGGTGCCGCGGCGGCGCAGCAGCAGGAGCATCCGCACGAGCAGATAGAGGAGCGGCGGGTAGGCGAGCGGCACGGATTTGTAGATGTCGGCGTGGTTGAAGTAAGCCAGCGAGACCGAGAAGGAGAGCAGCACGAGCAGGTCGAGGTGGCGCAGCGAGAAGGGCCGGCGCCAGTTGACGAAGGGCAGCATGAACAGCGCACACAAAGGCAGCCAGATGTAGAGCGCGTTGACGTGCCGGCCGAACGCCCCGGGGTAGCCTCGCGCCATCGTCCACGCTACCTGAAAGCCGGTCCACTGTTCGAGCACCCGACCGGTGTCGTCGGAGATGACGACCTGCCCGATTTCCTTGCCCTTACGGGAGAAGTAGCTCACCTGCCAGCGGCCGGGGCCTTTCAGATAAGCGCCGCCGTAGGAGCCCCGGTATTTGTCCCGCTCGCGGCGCATCTTCGGCAGCCGGCCGGCGATTTCGAGGACGTCATCCGGGGAGAGCCGCCGGCCCGCGGGCGGGACGATCGACGGCGACACAGGCACCGGGGTTTCCGAGTTGGCCGCACTGGTGGTGGCGGCGCTGCTCGTGTGCAGGCCGGCGGTGAGTCGAAGCGGCGCGGGGACGCGCCCGGTCGTCGCGGTCGATCCAACGACACGAGCGCTCCCCGCCGCGGGAGACGCCGCCGCGAGCAGGCAGGCGCCCGTCAGGAGGATCGCTGCGAGGGGGCGGCGCACAGATCGAGGGTACCCGCCGCGCGCGCTCTGGGAGCCTACCCGCGCCGCGGCGCGATTCGGCTCATGCAGGCACCCGCGCGTGGAGTGGATCGGCAGTTCACGGGGGCCTTTGTGTTTTCTTTTTGGGGCATATACCACTTCACTTTGTAAAGGGTATAGGGGCCTAATTTTTAATCAAACATCCCCACCCTCCCCGATTGCGTAAATACCATAGATGCTCTTCAATCCACGCCGTCGTCAAAGCCCGAAATGAGCGAGGATCAGCGGGGCGACGTCGCGGATCGACCACTGCGGATGGCCGTCGGAGAGAGGCGCGCCCCCGGGCGGACAGGCAGGCGGATCGAGGCCGCAGAGGATCAGCGCCCCGAGCGAGTCTTCGCCGCGCAGCGAGCCGTGACTACCGCCACCCACATGCGCTTGGCCGCCCCAATCGGGGAACTCGTAGCCGGGGTCCGCGGAGAGCAGCACCTCCCCAGAGGTGGAGCACGTCAACGCCGACCACACGCGCGCGAGCGCGTCTGGATGGTGAGGGACGCTCAGCACACCATCGCGCACGCTCGCGGCGAGCGCAGCGAGCTCTCCCTCCAGGCTCCACCTCCCGCCGCGCGCATCGCTCACGTCCCCGCCGGGGCGGAAACGCAGCTCCCCCACCGAGGGCCGCGCGATCACCCCCTCGGCGGGCTCGCCGTGGGGGTCGCGCTCCAGCCACATGACGAGCTCCACGCCGTCGAGCTGCAGGGCGCGGCGCACCACGTCCGAGCGCAGCTCCCGGCGGCGGCGCTCGCCGAGCACGTACACCATCGCCGCGCGCGAAGTGGGACAGACCGCGATCCGCGGCTGCTCGCGCCTCCTGCGAGCCGCGCTCCCGGCGGGGCGCACGGGCTCGAGCACCCGCAGCTCGGCGAGCGCGTCATGCAGCGCAACCGTGCCCGCAACCGGGGCCTGAGAGTGGTCGGCCATCACCACCACCGCGTGGTCCTCCAGGAAGCTCTCCACGCCCCCCGCGGGCTCCATCATGCGCGCGAGCTGACGGTCGGCGAGCGCCAGCGAGCGCACCTGGCCCTCGGGGCCGTGCTTGTGGGAGTGCCAGTCGTTGTCGGGGAGCGAGAGCAGCAGAAAGTCGAAGAGGTCGTGCTCCACGAGGTACGCGGCGACGCAGCCGGAGTGCTGGTCGCGCACGCCCGGCATCCCCAGCGCAGAGCGGCAGCCGGTGCGGCGGGAGGCGAAGATGTCCGCGTAGAACAGCTCGCGCGGGCCCATCACCGCGTGGCGCAGCAGCGTGGCGGAGGCCAGGCGCGTGAGCGCGGAGTCGCGCTGGGGCTCGTGGCGGTGGCGGCCGCGGTAGATCAGGTAGGTCGTGCCCGCCGTGCGCACCCCCGCGTCGTCGAGCGCCTCGAACACCGTCAGCGGCTCCGGCGCGAGGTGGGCGCGGTTCATGTTGTAGACGGTGTCGGTCAGCTGGCGCGCGATCCCGAAGCGCTGCGAGGCGCGGAAAGAGGAGCCGTACTCGACGTAGCGGGCCTCCTCGCGGTGGTACCAGTTCATCGCCGGGATCAGGTGGCGCTCCTGGCCGGCGCCAGTCGCGATCGACGCCGCGCACACTGGTGTGACCGACGGAAACGCCGCCGCGCAGTCGGGGACGTAGCGCCCGCGGCGCATCAGCTCCCCCAACACCGGCGCCGCGCCCTCCGCGACCGCTCGCTCGAGCATCGCGGGCGCCATCGCGTCGATCACGCACAGGACCAGCTTGGGAGGAGTCACCGCCCGAGGATCCGCAGCCCGGCGTACTTCTCCCCGGAGCGCCGCCGGCCCGCGAGCAGCAGCCACACGAACAGCGCGAGCGCCACGTAGCCGAGCGGGTGCAGCAGCGCGACCAGCGACGCGAGCACCAGCGACGCCGCATCGAGGTAGACGGTCAGCGCCTCGCGCGCCGCGCGGTCGGTCAGGCGCGCGCGCGCGCGGACGAGCACCGGCCAAACCGCGCGCTGAGAGAGTCCAACCGTGAAGAAGCCGGCCACCAACCCCGGCCACGCGGCGTCGCCGTGCGCGGCGAGCGTCCCCGCGAACAGCAGCATCCCGGCACCGATCCCGATGCCGCCGAGCGCGGCGGCGAGCGGGTCGGGGCGCTGCGCGCGGTCGTTCGAATCGATGATCGGCGACAGGCCGAGCAGCAGCTGCAGGGCGTACGCGAGCGCGAGCGTGACGCACACGGCGAGCAGCCACCAATCCGCTTGCAGGAACTTGAAGGAGCTGTGCGCGAAGCCGATCCCGAGCGCGTTCGCGGACGCGAGCGCGCCGGCGAGCAGCGCCGGCAGGAACGGTCGCAGCCCGGCGGCGAGTGCCAGGCCAATCCCGAGGCCGATGTAGAAGACGAGTCCGTTCACCGATGAGGGTTCTTGATTTGGATGACTCTCCGACGCAGAGCGGCTGCGAGCGGTTGGGTCGCGCAGCTTCCCGCGTATGCCTGGTGCGGGACCGCGCTTGCGCCACCTCCGCGCACGTGCGCTACCGTCCGAGGCGCCATGACGATAGACGAAGGAGGCCGTAAAGCGCGCCCCACCGCACACGAGCTGGCCCGCTACGAGCGGCTGTTCGCGGCGCGCACGCGCGGGATGCGCTCCTCGGCGATGCGCGAGATGATGGCACTCACCGAACGGCCCGACGTGATCTCGCTCGCGGGAGGGCTGCCCGATACCTCGACCTTCCCCCCGGAGCTGTATGCGAAGCTGATGGCGCACGTCGCCGCCGATTCGACCGCACGCGCGTTGCAGTACGGCCCCACCGAGGGGATGGCGACCGCGATGGAGTGCATCGTGGAGGTGATGGCCGAGGAGGGCACGACCGTGGACCCCGCGAACATGATCGTCACGACCGGCGGCCAGCAGGCGATCGACCTCGTGTGCAAGGCGCTGATCGACCCCGGCGACGTGATCGTCGCCGAGGCCCCCACGTACCCCGGGGCGGTGCCCACGTTCGGCGCCTACCAGGCCGACGTCGTGCAGATCGAGATGGACGGCGACGGATTGCCGATCGACGAGTTGGAGAGCGTCCTCGACCGCCTGCAGGGGGAGGACCGGAGGCCGAAGTTCATCTACACGATCCCGAACTTCCAGAACCCCGGCGGCGTGACGATGTCGCTGGAGCGCCGTGAGCGACTCGTGCGGATCGCACGCGAGCGGGAGCTGCTGGTGCTGGAGGACAACCCCTACGGCCTGCTGCGCTACGAAGGCGAGCCGCTGCCGACGCTCTACTCGCTGGACGCGCGGAACGGCAGCCAGCCGACCCGCGGCGCCTCAGACCTCGTTATCTACCTCGGCACGTTCTCGAAGATCCTCTCCCCCGGCCTGCGGCTCGGCTGGGCGGTCGCGCCGTGGCCGGTGCTGGAGAAGCTCAACCTCGGCAAGCAGGGCGCCGACCTCTGCTCCTCGCCGGTGACGCAGCTGTTCGTCGCCGCCTACTTCCGCGACAGCGACTGGCGGGCGTACCTGGAGGAGCTCAAGGTCCTCTACAGGCGCCGTCGCGACGCGATGCTGGAGGCGCTGGAGGAGCACTTCGGCGGCCGCGCCACCTGGACGAAGCCGGGAGGCGGGCTGTTCGTATGGGCGACGCTCGACGGCGTCGACACGACCGACCTGCTCCCGCAGTGCGAGGGCGTCGCGTTCGTCCCGGGCCGCTCCGCGTACATGGACGAGCGCCGCGGCGCCTCCTCGATGCGGCTGAACTTCGCCGGCCTCCCCGAGGAGGAGATCCGCGAGGGGGTCAAGCGGATCGGCGCGGCAGTGGGGGGAGACACCGGTCTGTTCGGCACGCTGATCGGTACCCCGCCCGCCCGCTCCCCCGCGCCTCCCGTCAGCCGGCCGGCGACGGCGCCCGAGCCCGAGTCGCTGGCCGATGTCGTGGACCTGCCACGGCGCCGCGCCAAGGGACGATGAGGGTCGCGGTATTGAAGGGCGGGCGCTCGCTGGAGCGCACCGTGTCGCTGCGCTCCGGCGCCAAGGCGCAGGACGCGCTCGAACGGCTGGGGCACGAGGTGGTCGCGATCGACGCCGGCCCGGAGCTAGTGGCGGAGCTGCTCGCGTGCGAGCCCGGTGCGGCGTTCGTCGCGCTGCACGGCCGCGACGGCGAGGACGGTACCGTGCAGGGACTGCTGGAGGCGATCGGAGCTCCCTACACCGGCTCGGGGCCGGCGGCGTGCATGCGCTGCACCGACAAGGCGCTCGCCAAGCACCTGATGGGCGAGGCGGGCATCCCCACGCCCCGTTTCCACGCCTTCAAGGAGAGCGCGATCAAGGAGCTCGGCGTCGCCGCGGCGCTGCCGGGCATCGGGCGCGAGCTCGGGTTCCCGATGGTAGTCAAGCCGGCCAGCCAGGGCTCCGCGTTCGGCGTGAAGTTCGCGCATTCGAGCGAGGAGCTACCGCGCGCGATCGTGGGGGCGCTCTCCTACGACGACAAGGTCGTGCTGGAGCGCTACGTCAAGGGACGCGACCTCGCAGTGTCGGTGCTCGACTCCGAGGCCGCCGGCGAGGCGCCGTTGGCGCTGCCCGTGATCGAGGCGATCCCGCGCGAGCAGGACTTCTACGCCTACGAGTCGCGCTACGAGATCGGGATGACCACGTTCGTGTGCCCCGCCGAGCTGCCCGCCGAGACGACCGCGCGCGCGCAGGCATTGGCGCTTCAGGTGTACGAGCTGCTCGGCTGCCACGGGGTCGCGCGGGTCGATCTGATGCTCGACGAGGACGGAGAGCTGGCGGTGCTGGAGACCAACGTCGTGCCCGGCCTGACGGAAACCAGCCTGCTGCCGCTGGCCGCCGACGCCGCCGAGATCGACTTCGACACGCTGGTCGGCCGCATCCTGGCGAGCGCCTTCACGCGCTCCCTGCGAACCTCCGGGCCCTCGGCCGCGCCGCAACGGCACTCGTAGCCCCCCGGGTCGCGGGCGGCAGTGACGGCTCAATCGTGTTGCGGCCGGCGCCTGCGGCTCTGGGTCGCAGGCGGCACCTGCGGCTCAATCGGGTTGCGGGCGACGTCCCTGGCGCATGTGGTCGGCGAGGCCCGCGTGCGTCGCTCCCATTTGCCGCACTCGGGCGAGCAGGCCCGGCGGCGGGGCGCCCTTGGCGACGATCGTCGCCGGCAGCGAGGAGGCCAGCAGCGGCGGTCGGCCCCACGTCGAGGCCGTACGCGGTCCGAACAGGGTGAGGTTGAGTGCGCCCGGGAGCGCGGCGCTCGGGGCGAGGACGCCGCTGAAGCCCAGCTCTTGGCGCAGGCGAGCACCCTCGCGTTGGCAGCGCCCGTAGTCCTCGTCGACCAGGGCAGCGGGGTCGAACCCTGCTTCTTCCGCGCGCTCGAACGTCGAGTAGTCGGCGATCATCTGCTGTCTGACGTCGATCGCCCACATCGCCACGCTCACCATCGCGACCTCGCTCTCGGTGCGCAGCTCCTCCAGGCGGATCAGCTCGGCCCAGGCCCCGTCGGTGCTCGTCGACATGTATTGCGTGGGGCCGTCGCCACGTGCGTGCCAGCGCCCGGACATGCTGTGCTCGCGCGCCCAGAACGGCGTGTCGTAGCTGGAGTAGCGGTAGACGGTCGCGTCGAGCTCCGCGACCGGCGGCGTCCCGTCACGATGCATTCAGCGCCCGCCCCTCTCTGGCGAGGCGCAACAGCGCGCGTTCGAATCCTGGCTCCCCCATGACGTCGATCGGGGCGTGTCCGCCGAGCTCGGCGCGCTCGCGGTGAAACCACGCGACCACGCCCTCCGGGTTCCACACGTATCGCAGCAGCCTGACCAACCGCACCGCAAGGACCAGCCGCCGCGGCGGCCTCCCACCCTCCTTGCCCAGCCGCTGCAGGTGGCGGGTGGAGATCCCCACGATGCGCGCCTGGTCGGCCTGCGTCACCCGCGGGAGGGCCTCCTGCAGGTAGGCGACCAGCGGCCTGGCGTCGTCCTCGTGGCAGCCGAGGTGCTCGTCGAGCGCGTCGCGGATGATGTGCCGCACCGCCTCCGCCCGCACGAAGAATCGGTCGAGCGCGTCGAGCGGGCGCGTCGGGTCGAAGTGCTCGAGGTCGTCGAGCAGGTTGACGATGATCTTGCGGATCTCCGCCACAGCCTCAGGATCGAGTTGGGGGGGCAAGCCGTTGCTGACCTGCACGGAGAGCCGTCTGGCCGTCTCGACCCAGCGACGGATGTACTCGGGGTCTACGGCAGGTACCTCCCCATCGCTTGCGGCGGCCTCCAGGCCGTCGCGGAGCTGCTCGAGCGTCGTGCTGATGCGCTGCTCGAGCGCGGCGAGCTCATGCTGCTCGCGATCAAGGACGAGTCCAGACAATGGTGCCCCCATATAATGTCGTGTTGTGATCGTAGTTTGTCGTCACGTCTACGACAGTATAGCGTATAACAGGCGTATGGGTAGGACGAGTGTACGACATGGCGCCCGTACAGGGGTCCGGTGTCGTATCGATGCGACATAGCTGCGCACGACCGCCCACATGCTGCCGCGGTGGCCAGCCGAGCGTCGCCGCCGGGCAGGGAGGCCCGGCGCCCACCGCCCGTCGTACGCAAACAAGCCCGCGCGGACGATCCCCCGGCCCTACTACTCAGGAATCGCCTGCTGCAAAATCCTCGGGGGAAACTTGGTCGAGGAACTCCTTGAACTGCTCCACCACGTCCTCGGACTCCTCCTCGTTCTGCTCGAATTCGATCGCGGACTCCGCGATCACCTCCTCGGCGGCGTAGATCGGGGCGCCGCTGCGCACCGCGAGTGCGATCGCGTCGCTCGGGCGGGAGTCGATCTCCAGCTCACGCCCGTTGACGGAGAGGGTGATCGAGGCGAAGAACGTGTTCTCGCGCAGCTCGGTGACGGCGACCTGTGTGCAGCGGACCTCGAGCTCGCCGAGCATGTCGCACAGCAGGTCGTGCGTCATCGGCCGCGGGGTGCTGGCGCCCTGCAGCTTCATCAGGATCGACGCCGCCTCGGGGTGGCCGATCCAGATCGGCAGGAACCTGTTGCCCTCCACTGTCTTCAACAAGACAATCGGCTGCTTGCCGACCATGTCGAAGCTGACGCCGTAAATGACCATCTCCTGCACGAGCACTCCTCCGCAGCGGGGGGTTCAGAGTATAGGTACCCGCTGGGGGCGCAAGCGCTCTCCGGCGAGCGCCCGCGGGGACGGTCTGGGTGCCCACCCCCCGCGCACGCCAAGCGCTACCGCGGCGGGTCCTCCCCCGCGG
>JBOGYA010000019.1:0-20413 GCA_050696515.1 Solirubrobacteraceae bacterium | reverse complement strand
CTCCGCTCCCGCGTGCCCGACGGCTTCGCAGCGGCGGTGTCGGTCGTCGTGGTAGGTAGCCCGCCGGGCGGGCTGGTCGGCGCGATGCTGGTCGGGAACGGTATGGACCTGCGGGCGCTCGGATGCGAGACGAGCCGGCGGTGCGGTGCTGGGGTGGAGCCCTCCAGGGAGTGAACAGCGCTGACGCCGGCACCTGCGACGGCGAGCACCCCCACGCCGGCAGCTACGGCGACCTTCGCGCCAGCTCCGCCGCCGAGCATCAGTCCGGCGCGCTCCGCGCTCGCCGCACCGCCACCGGGCGTGCGGATATGCGCGAGGCTGAGCATGCGCTCCAACCAGGCGTGCGCGTGGAGCAGCGCGACGGGCGCCGGCAGCAGGGCGGCGCTTGCGGCGCGCTTGTACTGAGCGCTCGCCATTTCCCGTGCGAGCAGGACGTGCTCACGCCGGCACCCGCTGCAGGCATCGAGGTGCGCCTGCGCGACCTTGGCTTCTCCCTCGAGCGCGGTGCCGTCAGCTAGCGCCTGAAGGGCTGCGGAGCGGTACTCGCACATCCTGCCGGCCGCGAGGATCGCGGTGACGTGATCGAGCTTGCGGTCCGCTGAGCGCGAGGCCGCCAACACATTCTTGACCGGGAGGTCGAGCGCCTTCGCGGCTCGCTTCACGCCGACGCCGTGGCCGCCCATGATGGTGAGCACCTGCCGCTCCAGCGGATCCAGCTGCGAGATCAAGTCGGCGGCGCGCAGCACACGATCGCGGGCCTCCACGAAGTCAAACGGCTCGTCGTCCCTCTCCCCGGCGAGGTCATTCTCCAGCGGCTCGAACGCGACGCGACGCTGCGAGCCGACGCGCAACTCGTGGCGGCCGGCCCGGCGCTCGGCCACGAGGTAGCCGATCGAGGTCCAGAAGGAGCCCTGGAGGTGTTCTTCGTTCTGGATCGGCTTTCGGGACATGACCACCACGGCGATCGCTTCGTCCACGACTTCATCGAGTACCTGGGCGGACAGGAGGCGGGCGTCCTTGCGACGGTCGACTGCTGTGCGCAGCTCGCGGCGGCGGGCCTGGAGGGCGTGCGCCGCCTCGTCAGGCGAGATTACGCCGCTGCGACCGGGTGCCCGGACGATCCAGCGCGTACTCGCGCGCGAGACCAAGGGCCGCCCCAGCAGCCGGGGCGTCGGCATCGTTTCGGCTGAACTCGGCATCAATAGGTTTATGCGATCAGCGCCGTTCGGGAGACAACTACTTTCTCCAGCCGCCGACGAGCACGCCGCCTCGTGGGCCGCCGTTCCTGGCCGGTCGGTGTTTGCTCGTGCGGGATTCATAGACGTCCCCTTGCCTATTCAGTTCTCTTCGGCACGTTGGACTTCCGGCCTGACCCGCGCATGAACGCGCTGGCCGCGATCTTGCAGCCCCCCCTCCCGACAAACGGCGCTGCGCCCAGCCTGGCTTGCTCGCCGCGGTACAGCAGAGCTACATTGGTCGCCGAGATGGTCATAGTGCCGCCCCAAGCAAGAACGCAAGGCCACAGGGTCGGCTCATGCCCGTGAGCCCCGAAGGCGCGAGTATCCGCGACGCCATCTACCTGCTCATCGACTCCGCCGACCACGCCGACGGCAGCGAACAGATGACCGGCGCTCTCGGCCGCGCGCTCGCCGAAACCCAGCAGGAGCTCGGCGACTCGCTGGAAGGCCGCCACCTGCCCGACGTCGAGGAGCGCCACGCCGAGCTGGACGCCTACATATGCGATGCCGCTGCTGCCCCACCGCTCAGCCACGCCACCTGGCTCTTGGTGCTTTCCCACCTCTCACCGGACGAGCAGCAGCGGCTGCAGCGCGAGTACGAGCAACTCGCCCGCGGCGCCACCGCCGCCGCCGACTACGGCGAGCAGCGCGCCGAGGCCGCCGAGGGGCTCATGCACGCGCTCACCCCAGCCGAGGAACTGCTCGCCGAGCTGCCCCACACCACCCTCGACCGATCGGAAGGCGTAGACGACTACGAGCAGCGGCGCCGATCGCTGACGATCGAGGTCACCGACCAGCCCGACAGCGACGACGCCTCCTACACCGAGCCACTGAGGGTCGTGTGGCGCGACGGCTACCACTCGCTCGTGGCCACGATGACCGCCGGCTGCTACGAGCAGCAACTCCACTGGAAGCTCGATATCGAGGACCCGTCCCCAGGACGCGAGGCATCGCTGTTCGCCCCACTTGCGTCGACCGACGCGCGCGAGGCCGCGCGCGACAACCTCGGGGCGGCACTCGCGTGGGCAGCCACCGAGCTCGGCGACACCTACACGATCGCGCCCTGGCCACCAACCGGCGACCACGCCGTCACCCCGGTCCGCAGCCCGATCTAGCGGCCCCTCGAACGCCCGAGCATCGCGGCTTGCCGTCGACCCTTGAGGAGATCCCCGGGGCCAAGGCTATCCGTGGAGCCGCCGTTGCCACCCACGGCGACATGGGCGTGGTCGACAGCATCAACTTCGATTTCCTCAGCGTCGATCAGAAAACCCTTGCTTCTATGCGAAACCCAGCTTTTAACCACCGAGAAGGCCGCTGAACGGCTCGGCGAGCGAGGGGTAACGATTCCGGCGCGGGCTTACCCTGCGGGCACTTACAAATCGAGGTGCCCCGTTGGGTAATCCCTGTGAAAAGCAAAAAGCAACATCCAAAGAAGGCCGGGTCAGCCGGCCGCCAACCGCGTGAGGCCCGCCGACGCCCCGCGCTCGACCGAGCCGTCCTCGACCTAGTGGCAGTGGTCGCGTGCGCAATCGCTCTGGTCATATGCGCCACCCTCGGCGACAGTGCTGGTGTCGCCAGCACTGCCGCGGCACTAGGCGTCGTGCTGACGCTGCGCAGCAACTCTGACGGCAAAGCGCTGTAGCTGCGCGGTGCCGGCTCTACCTGCAAAGCTGCGAGGCGATGAACGAGGCTTACATCCGCGTGACCAACACGCCTGCGGGCAAGCTGTCCGTCGTCCCGTCAGAGGTCCGGGGCGACACCGAGTCCCTCGCTCCGGCGCTGATCGTGCCCGTCTCGGTTGAACTCTTCCCGCGGGACGGCCAGACGGTTGTTCTTGACCGCCTCGCCGCGACGCTGTGGACTGCACCTGCGCAGGGACCGCGTCGTCGCCTCGGCCTGCCCGCCGTCATTCACAACGGCGAACGCGGGGGACTGCTCGTCTCCGAGGCCACCCCCGGCAATCCTCATCGTGTCGAGCTTCGCTTCGAGTTGCTCGATCACGGCTTGCGTGCGCTGGATGAGCATTTCCAAAACTGCCAGGCGCCCCATGCTGAACTGACGCTGTACCCGGAGGCCCGGCTCGGGATCGCTCCGGCTTTCCCGCAAGACGTCAACGAGAGAGGCACTCTCGAGCTGGTTCAGTGTGCGAAGCCCCTGGCCCATGAACTCCGCTTCCCTGTCGCGCGGGAGCAGTGGGCGCGAGAGATCGGGCCAGCGCTCGGCCACGACCGTCAGCGCCTCGTATCGGTCCGGCTGCCCTCGGCCGATGGACCGCTCGGCCGGGAGGTGGTCGTCTCCTACAACGACGCCAGCCGAGCCTACGACCGCGCGGAATGGCTGGAGTGCATCCAGAAGTGCCGAGACGTCCGCAACCGCATCGAGCAATCAGTGCGCCAGCACGACGGCGAGCGTGTAGCCCAGGCGGTTGCCCGGCGGCTCGGCACTGACGAGGACGACCCCCGGATCAAGTTCCTCGATGGAGCTTGGCAGGCGCTTGCGGACCTTACGAGCGCCTCCCACCACATCGACCGTCGCGATCGGCTCGAAGCGGCGACCGCGCACGCCGCGCTGCTCGTCACCGCCACGATGGTTCAGCACGTCGCTGAGCTGATCGGCCCCGGCTAGCTGCCGCGCCCCAGGCCAAGCAGGCGACTTGCCCTTTCCCGCAAGTCCGACTAGACGTGTTGCCGTGCAACCAAACCACGGAGACAAGGAGCCGGCTCGTGTCGCTCAGCCAACCCATGTTCGCTTTCATCCTGGAAATCGGCCCCCATTTGGAGGGCGCCGTGCTGGGCAGCTTCCTGATCGTGACGGTCGGCGGCTGCCTCGGCGCGTGGCGACACGACGGGCCTCCCCGTAATCGCAGCCTTGGAGGGCTGTTGTTCGGGGAGGATGAGCTGCCTACATTGCGCGATGACCGCCGCGAGGAGCACGGGGACGGACCGCAGGCGGCAGAGCCCGAGTGAGCGCCGCACTACCGCCGTCGCCGAACTGAGTGACCGAATAGGTGAGCGTAACTCCGTGGGGCGCTGCCGGCGGACGTGGTGAAACCGGAAATCAACCCGGAAATCACCGTTGCGACGGCGACCTATGCGCTGCACACTCCGCTGGGTGAACCAATCAAGCCAACGGAAGCGGAGGACGAGTATGAAAGGCGGCCGTTGGCCGGGCGCCAGTTACTCGCCCGTGTCGCCGGTAAGCTCGCCAATGAGCTGAAGCAGACTGCGCTTCGCGTTGGGTGTCAGCTTCGACTGCGCGCGGACGGCTCCCTTGATACTCACGGGCGGTGACTCCTTACCCGTGAGAAGGTAGTCCGTGCTGACGCCGAGAGCTTTGTGCAGCCGCACAAGCAGGTCGAGAGACGGGACTCTATGGCCCACCTCGATCCGAGAAATTGCCTGCGCCGTGACGCCGACCTCACGGGCGAGGTGCTCCTGGCTGAGCTTCAGCTTCTTCCGGCACAAGCGGACACGTCTGCCGACGTGCGTTTGGATCGGCTCACCCATCTCGGTGAAGCCTTCCAGCAAACGTGCCTGTTTAGCTAACCCACAACCCTTGGTTGAAGTGGTTGATAGTTTGTGCGACCCTTGGTTTACAGATGCAAACTGGACTAGCACCACCGGACACGCCGTAAGGCGCTGGGACGCCTCGCCCGCTGGACAGGCGGTCACTAGGCCGCTGATTGGGCATAGGGAGAAGGGTTGGAGAGGGTGGATTCGCCGCCTATCATTGAGGGCAGGACAATGGACGACGCTCCGAGGGAGGGGTGTTTGTCGTGCGCCTGGGACGACAGGAGATGTAGGTGGCAATGCCGCCGGTAAGGAACCCCCAACCGGCTCGGGTATTCCCGCAACTAAAGCCAATCCGCAACGGGCACACACGAGCGGAGGTGACCCAGCATCAACGCGCACGACTCTTCGCAGCGATGATCGAGCTGCTTCCGGTAAAGGGTTACCTCGCTACAACCACCCGCGCCATGTGCGCCCGCGCTCGCGTTTCACAAAAGACCTACTACCTTCAATTCGGCAACAAGGAAGGGTACTTTCTCGCCACCTATTGGACGATCGTTCGTCAGGCCGTCGACCGCGTGAACGCGGCCTACCGCGCCAAGTCAGAGTGGACCGAGCAAATCCAGGCCGGCTTCGACGTCTTCATAGACGAGGTGGTAAGCCAGCCAGGTGCTGCCCGCCTCGCGCTGGTCGAGGCGCTCGGTGCCGGGCCGAAGGCCCTTGAGGCGATGACGACCGCACACACGGACTTCGAGCGGATACTCGGGAGTACCTTCGCGAACTCTCCCGAGCCGGTGGAGCTGCCCCCGATCGTTCTGAAGGCGATCGCAGGAGGCGTCGCCCGCGTCGTGCGCCAGCGCCTCCTCGACGGCAGGGCACCAGACTTGCGCGGCGAGGCCCCCGAGCTGCTGCGATGGATGCTCGCCTACCACAGCAACGCCGCACGGATGCTGCCTCCCGTACCGCCGCCGAGCACGACACGGCCCACCCGCCGAGAGCCAAAGCCCGGTGCCGCCGACGACCGCGAGCGGATGATGGAAGCAGCAACGCTCCTGGCGGTCCGATACGGCTTTGCGAACGTGTCGGCGGCCAAGATCATCCAGCAGGCAGGCGTCTCCGATCCCATCTTCTTCGACCGCTTCCCCAGCGGCGTCGAGGAATGCTTCATGGCCGCCTACAACCAGATGGGCGACGAGGTCGCCGCCTATGTCGCAGAAGCCGCCGTCACCGAGACGTACTGGCCGCGCGCCGTGCGCGCCGCGATGGCAGCCCTCCTCTGGAGGATCGCAAGCGACGAGGTGTTCGCTCAGGTCGCCTTCGTCCAGGTCTTCTCCGCCGGCCCGGCCACAGTCGCGGGGCGCTCGCGGCTGATGGCGAGCTTCAGCGACCTTCTCCTCAGCCACTCCCCGCCCAATCAACGACCGTCGGTGCTGGTCGCCGAAGCGATCGTCGGGGCAATCTGGCAGATCGTCCACCACTACGTCGTGCGCGGCGCAGCGCGCCAGCTACCGATCCTCACCGACCTCGCCACCTACATCGTCCTAGTGCCCGCGCTCGGCGGCGAGGCCGCGATGACCGAGATCCACGCAGCTCACAAGGCGTCGGCCACCCACGTCGAGCAGCCCCGCGACTTGAGCGCCACGACGCCTACTGACGCGACCGCGGCCGTCGACTGACGCCACGTATTGGCGGCATCCCGACTGGCGGGAACACCGCATGAGCAAACGGGAAACGCGGTCGGAGACATTCGAGGCGCGGTGCGTGCCGAGGCGAATACAGGGCGGCGGCGGCGCACCCACTGCCATCCATCTCGGCTAGCTATCGTTAGGCGATAATTCCGATAGCCGGGCATCTGCGATGCTCGTCACGACCCCGGCGCCGAACGAAGCGCGGCGCCGGCAGGAAAGCCAGGAGCACATGGAACGGGAGCACCCGAGGCACGTCGGCGATGCCACGCTCCGCCTTCTGATCGAGGACTGGAGCCTGCCGATCCTGCGCGCGCTGATGGTCGGCCCGCGTCGCCCAAGCGAGCTGGAGGACCGCCTCCCGGACATCCCGCACTCGGCGCTGATCCGCAGGCTCGGCGAGCTGGACAAAGCCCACCTCGCCGATCGCGAGCACGCAGCCGGTCTCAACCCCGTCAGTCGCTATACGCTCACTCGGGCCGGGCGGATGATCCTGGCTGTGGCGTCGGCCGCCGAGCGCTGGGAGCACCGCTGGAGCGAGATCCCAAATGACGGCATAGATGCGTTGCGCCTCATCGCCGACGAACACACCAGGGAAATCCTCCTCGCGCTGGCGCCGGCACCGGCGACCCCCAGCACCCTCGAGCGCTCGGTAGCGCTCACCCGCTCGCCGCTTCGCCGCCGCCTCGGCGAGCTCAACGGTCACGGGATGCTGCAGCGCACGGGCGGATCCAACCGCGCCAGCTATCGCCTCACCGACAGCGCACGCGACCTTGTGCTCGTGTCCATGTCCGCGGCGCGTTGGGAGTGGGAATGGAACCCTCCCGGCCACAGCCCTCGCGCCGTGAACGTCGCTCGCGCTCTGCATATCGTCGGTCCTCGCGCCGAAATGTCCGCCGACGTTGACGGAGGCGTGTGCTCGCTGCACGTCGATGACGGCGCCCGCGGACCAACCGTCCAGCTCGCGGTTGGCGGCAGACGAGTCACCGCGCTGGAGGCTCCGTCAACCGAGCAGCCGATGGCGAGCTGCCACGGCTCGCCGCGCGCTTGGTGCCACGGCCTCCTGCTGCGCGATTGGGACGGCGTGCTCTCGGACGGCAACCGAGACATCATGGCCGCGATCCTCCTGAGCCTCACGGTCGCGGTCGTCGCCTGAGCGCCGCGAGGGAACCAAACCCCAGGAGAAAGATCGTCGCTGCACGGGTCCAATGGGCCTAGCCACGCAGGCCCCGCTTCCCGCACGCAGCTCGCGCTCAACGGAGGGTTCTGGCCCCTTGCCGTATTCCCGCTCCGCCCTCACGGTAGTGCGTGCCGCTGCTGTTGACCCGTGACCTCATCGCGACGTCGTCAACTGACAGAACCGACGGCAAGCGCTGCCGTGGGTGTGCTTAGGCGTTGGCGGGGTCGGGTGTGGGCGGTGTGAAGAGCTTGGTGTCTGGTGGTGTGCGCCTGGCGTGCCAGATGCCGAGGGCCACGAGTATCGCCATCATCGCGGCGAGGATGAATGAGGCGATTGCTCCCCAGAGCATGACCTGGCCGATCTTCCAGAAGGCGTATGCCTCCAGTAGTAGCCCTCGAAGGGTTGTGCCTTGGAAGGAGGTCTGCTCCAAGGTGGTGAGGCTGGTGTTCTTTGGTTGTTCGCGGGCTGCGGTGCTGATCTTCGAGTAGACGCCGCCGTATGGCATCTCTGAGAGGTGGATCGCTATGAAGTGGTCGGCGTATGCCTCGGCCTGTTGGCCGGTGAGGAGTTGCTGTCCGGCGTATTTGGAGACGGACGGGATCATCGCTGGGGTGATCTCGGTGCCGGGCGTTGCGTGTTCGAACGCTTCCTTGGGCGGGAAGGTGATCTGCTGGCGGGCGAGCTGGTTGTGGACGTTGGATTCGGTGAAGCTGTGGCCCCAAAGCAGTAGGCCCCCGGTGACCAGCAGCACGACAACGACGATCGCACCCCCGATACCCGCGAGAAGATCGAACACCCTGCGACTCATCAGTTACGCCCTTTCCAATTAGAGGACACCTGTAGCGCTACAGGTGTAGCGTAACACGGGAAAGGACTCCGCGCGAGAATGCAAGCTAATGAGCCCGAACCGCTCCTCCGCCGGTGGGCGTCCCCGCGACACCGAGATAGCTGGCCGCGTCCTGACCGCCGCGCGTCAGCTCCTCAGCGAGCGTGGTCTGCAGGCCATGAGCCTCGACACCGTGGCCGACCGGGCCGGCGTGGCGCGCAGCACGATCTACCGCCGCTGGAACTCGAGCGACGAGCTGATCCTCGACGTCATCGATGACGCACTCGGACAGCTACCAGGGCCCGACCCGAACATTGACACCGATGCGTTCTGGGCAGAGGTCCGCGACGGGCTGCGCGTCGCGATCAAGGGCCTCTCAAACCCGATCGAGCACAACGCGATCCAGCTGTGGCTCACACGCCTTACCCACCAGCCGAAGCTCCACCGCCGCTACTGGCAACGCCGCGTAGGACCACGCCGAGACCGGGCGATCAACAGCCTAAAGGCCGCAGCCGCCGAGGGGCAGGTCGACGCCACCGACGCGGACCTCTTGGTGGACATGCTCGCCGGGCTGATCCTCTACCGCTACTTCCTCACACCCGAGGAGCTACGCACCAAAGAGACAGACGAGCAATGGCTCGACCGCATAGTGCAACTCGGCCAACGGCTACTCACCCCCACAACCCCACCACCCAAGCGCTGACGTGCAGCCAAAACGCGGCCGGTTCCCGCCGAGCGCGGGAGGGCCCGGTGGAGCGAGAGTCCGCACGACGGCATGGACGCGCTGCGGCTCATCGCCGACGAACACCCCGCTTCTCGTAAGCGGGGCTCGTCGCCACTCTGGTCGCTCATGCCGGCGCAGATGGCGTCGGTAGCGGAGAGCTGCGAGACCCTCGCGTAGCTGCCCCACCGTCTCGGCGTAGCACCCCGCAGCTCGCGGACCTACCTAAAGGCCAGCTAAAACTTTTCACGGCTGAAGCTGGCGCCGCCGCGCTACATCCACCGTCCTGCAATTTGGACTTTCGACCGCTACGCGCGTAGAAGGGGATAAGCCAGCAACCACCTGCAAGCACACGCTTCGCGCGTGTACATCCCCTTCCTTAACTGCCCTCACATAAACCTCGTCCGTGTGCTAGACACTGGCATTGTCCCTTTGCCGGGGCTCACCGAACCGCCCCGCACCGGGACTCAACCACCCGCCCAGGAGGTAGTGCTTGCGAGAGTCCACGACCTGACGGCAGCCCCGCCTCGCGTCAGCGACGGGAGCCCCTTCACGACCGGCCCGCACTCGGCCGAGTCCCTGCTTTGCCGCACCAGGGGAGCAGGCTCTAAGTCAGCCCCGTGGCGACGTCCTTGAACGAGAGCCGCCCCGAGGCCAACCACAACACCAAGGAGTATAGAAATGTCCAAGAAGTTCTACGGGCTCCTGTTGCCCGCCCTCGCAATCCTGGCGTTCGCCTCGATGGGCGGCGCCGCGCAAGCCGCCAAGTTTGAAATCTGCACCAACGCCGCGGGACACGTCGGGAAATTCGAAACTCACGCCTGCAAACTTCCTGAAGTGACAGGTGGAACGTTCGGCTGGTTGGTTATTGGGGAAACAAAGCAGGCCGTTGTCACACACGGCACGCTTACCTTGCACGCGTTGGGCATCACGATCACCTGCACTGTGAAAGATGCGGGAGTTATATGGAACAATTCTGCCGGAGAAGGCAGGGACGAAATCACTGTCTTTACCAACGAAAAATGCAAAGCCTCGAACGAAGAAGCACCGCCCAAGGGGTGTCCCACACCAACCATTGAAGCGCTGGGACTCCCGTGGCAGACGGCGCTAGTCGCTGGCACTCCGATCAGGGACAAAATCGCAGGAATCCAAGTTGAACTCGCCTGCGCCGGCAGTGCGGTGGGGGTATTCGAAGGCAGCCTAACACCTGAAATCGTCAACGGCTCACCGACGGAAGCTGTCTTTGGTGCGGGCTCCGGCGAACTCGAAGAACCAATAGCGAAACTGAAAGCTACCGTCACAGGAAGTGACGCTATGGAACTCGCCAACGGATGGGCAGTACGTGTTCACTCGTAGTACGGGTAGGCGGACCTGAACGTCCGCTAGGTGGGAGCCGCTACGCAACCGTGCGGCTCCCGCTTTCTATCGCGGCCGTCCGCGGCGATTCGGCTACCTGGCGAGGTGAGACAACCCGGAAATCAACCCATAAATCAGAGTTGCGTGGTGTAGGCACCCGTTGGGACAATTCCTCTCGATAATCGGGGCGCCAGTGAAACGCCGGCTAGGCGGGCCATAAGTGCGGCGCCCCCCCGAGGGACGAGAGGGTGAACCGTGAGTCGGAGTCTGCTTCGCCGGTTGGCAGTGTTGAGTGTTGTGACGATTTGTGGGACGGGAGCTATTGCCGGTGTGGCGCTTGCCGCGCCAGAATGGGGCATCACCCTCGAACACCACAACGCCTACGGTGCCCAACAAGCGTCGTGCACGACCGCGAAAGAAGAATACTTCCCGACCGAACCTGAAAAGGACTGCGGTGTGGACCCCTTCACCGGCAGCGGCACGACCTTTGACCGGGAAAGCGGCTTCAACGAATACGCGATCGATGCGAGCAACGAGGGCACAGAAGAAATAGAAGGCAAGTCGGAGATCGTGGACCGGCTTCCGGCTGGCCTGGTTTTCGGCGGTAAGGAAGAAAGCAGCGAGGCGTCCGGGGTGGGCTGGACATGCACTATCGAAGACCCTCGCACGGCCGTCTGCAACCGCTTTGATCCGCTCGCTGCTGGCAGCTCCTTTCCTCCCGTCATTTTGCATGTACACGTCGAAGCGGGGGCCCGGACAGGCACACCGCCAGCGGGCGGTGTGACAAACACAGCGACCGTCGCAGGCGGTGGTGCAGCGACGAAAGTCGCAAGCGACCTGACCACCATCGTGAGGGTTCCGTTCGGGATCGACACCTTCACGACCAGCGTCACCGACCCATCCGGTGGTCCGCTTACACAGGCGGGCGCACATCCGTTCGTCGCGGCGACCACTTTCGCATTCGACTACGTTCCGGCAGATGATGGCACGCTAAAGACCGCTGGCGGAAGCCCGAGGAACATCGAAACGGAACTGCCTCCCGGCTTCGTAGGAAATCCGCAAGCAGCGCCACAGTGCTCCCGCGCCGCGTTTGAAAGCGGCGCCGAAGACGGGGATGCCGAAACCCCATGTCCTCTGAACACCGCGGTGGGGTACGTTCACTTCAGCTACAGCCAGGGCGAGATAGTTAAGGGACGTCCGAATCTCGGGCTGGAAGACGTCGTGGACCCGGTGTACAACGTCGCGCCCGGTCCGGGCTACCCGGCAGCCTTTGGCTTTGTCGGTGGCAAGAGTTACGCGCACTTCACACTAAACACGAGGGTCCGAGCGGACGGTGACTATGGGGTGACGATTAGCAGCCCATATACCGCGATCCCACCAACACTTGCTGTCAGTCTTAGTTTCTGCAGTAATGGTCTGGCCCAGGGGGGATCGGTGTTCGCGCCATCATTCTCGTGCGCGCCGACACGCCCCGATGCGGCGGCCTTCCTGACCAATCCATCCAGGTGCGTCGGCAGTGCGCCCGCCACGACGCTCCGCGCCGACAGTTACCAGAAGCCCGGCGAATACGCCACAGTCACCTCATATGCGGGCTCGGGCTCCGCTTCATCGGCATTTGCAGGGGCCGCCGCGACCTCCGCCGTCCCGGCTCTGGGGTCCTCGTTTGTTACTGGCTGCGGCCTTGTTGGCTTCAGTCCTGAGATCGACCTCGCACCGAGTACATCTCAGGGCGGCCAGCCCATTGGCGCCGGGTTCCGACTCGAACTCCCGCAGGCACCAGATGCCGCACCAGCTGCTGTCGTTGGGCAAGTGTTGCATTGCATTACCGGCGAATGGCGGAATGAGCCAACGGCTTACAGCTATCAGTGGATACGAAACGGCGCCGAGGTTTCCGGGGCAACGACGAACGCATACACGCTGTCTAGCGAAGACGCCGGTGCGCCTCTTCAATGTGTGGCGCGTGCGGGTAACGCAGGCGACACCGCGACGGCGGTTGCCACGCCATTTCTGCTTCCTCCTGCTCCGGCCCTTCCTCTCCCCGGAGCGCCAAGTATCGCTGCGCCTTCGGGCACGGCCAGCACAGGAAAAGAAATCACTTGTAAAGCAGGCACCTGGACGGGCAACCCGACATTCACCTATCAGTGGCTTACAAACGGAATCACTATCCCGGCTGCCACCGGAGAAAAGTACAAGGTACAAGCGGGCAGCGTCCCATCCGTATTGCAGTGCGAGGTGGTGGCCACTAACGCAAGCGGAACTGTGGTGGGTATCAGCGCCAACAGGAACACCTCACCGGCGCCATCGCCAGCTCCCCCCGTGAGCACCACCGCTCCCGGAGTGGCAGGGGTGAGTGCCCCGATTGCGACGTCGAGCCTTCGGAGCGCCACGGTGAGTCTGCCTGAAGGCATGACGGCGAACCCGGCGGCGGCCGACGGTCTCGAAGCATGCACGAACGAACAGTTCGGCGTCGGTTTGACCGCCGAACCAGCCGAACCAGACACCTGTCCAGCAGCGTCGCAGGTGGGCACCGTTAAGGTGGTCACACCACTCCTCGAAAAGCCACTCGAAGGCCAAGTCTTCGTCGGCCAGCCGGAATGCGGGGTGGGTGGGCTCTGTACAAGCACTGACGCCGAACAGGGCCACCTTTTCCGCCTCTTCGTCCAGGTGCGCCTCCCCGAACGCGGAGTGGTCGTCAAGCTCGCCGGCAAGGTGTCCGCCAACACGACCACGGGCCGACTCGAAGCGACGTTCACAGAACAGCCGCAACTTCCCTTCAGCGAATTGATCTTGACGCTGAAGAGCGGCGCACGCGCACCGCTCGCGAATCCGCAGGCTTGCGGGACCGCCACCACAACTACCGACCTCACACCCTGGAGCGCACCCGGTCTCGGCGGCCTGTCCGGCACCGAACCGATCGAAGGCACACCCGACGCCGCGCCGTCATCTTCCTTCACGGTCGATTGGGACGGCAAAGGCGGCGCTTGCCCAGCGACCTTGCCATTCAATCCGTCATTTGTTGCACAGTCCGCGAGCTCGGCCGCGGGCGAGTACAGCCCGCTCAGCGTCGCCTTCGGACGGCCGCAACCCGCAGCCGAAGCGGAAGAACACGACGAACAGAACTTCACCGGGATTACCCTGAACATGCCGGAGGGCCTGCTCGGCAAGATCGCTGGCGTTGAACAGTGCGTTGAGGCCTGGGCCAACGCCGGCACTTGCCCTTCGGGCTCGCAAATCGGCACCGCTACCGTCGGCGCGGGAGCCGGATCTCGCCCCTACTACCTGACCGGCCACGTCTACCTGACCGGGCCCTACAAGGGCGCTCCCTTCGGGCTGTCGATCGCGGTGCCCGCCGAAGCTGGCCCGTTCCGCCTGGCCGGGAACACGGGAGCAGGCGTTGAGGTCGTCCGGGCAGGGATCGCCGTCAACCCACGCACCGCCGCCCTCACGGTGACTAGCGATCCGCTCCCTCAGATTGTTGACGGCGTGCCGCTGCGGCTCCACGACGTCCGCGTGGACGTCACGAGGCCGAGCTTCACTCTGAACCCGACGAGCTGTGGCGCCCAGCAGATCGGGGCCAACGTCACGGGGGAACACGTCAACTCGGGCGAAGCGAACGATACGGCTTCGACCTCCAGTCCCTTCGGCACGACAGGCTGTTCCCGTTTGCAGTTCGCGCCGACATTCTCAGCATCGACGCAGGGGGTCGCTGGCTTCAAAGCGAACGGCGCGAGCCTGACGGTAGACATCGCCCAAAAGGGGGGCGAAGCCAACATTGCGAAGGTCGATGTGCAACTTCCGAGGGCTCTCCCAGCTCGCTTGAGCACGCTCAAACAGTCCTGTACGGCCACGCAGTTCGCCACCAACCCAGGAGGATGCCCACCGGCCGCTCACGTCGGCGAGGCCAGCGCAGTCACCCCACTCCTGAACAGTCCGCTTGTGGGGCCGGCGATCCTCGTCTCGCACTCGGGGCTGGAACTGCCCGACCTTGAGCTGGTCCTCCAGGGCGAAGGAATCACGCTCATTCTGGACGGGGAGACGCAGATCAAGAACGGTGTGACCTTCTCGCGCTTCGACACCGTGCCGGACGCGCCAATCAGCGAGTTCCACCTCAGCCTGCCCGAGCAGCCCAACTCGGTGCTCTCGTCTCAGGAATCCGCGCACGGGAGCCTGTGCGGGAGGACCCTCGTGATGCCAACAACGATCACCGGCCAGAACGGGAAGCAGGTGATTCAACTGACGAAGGTCGCGGTCACCGGCTGCAAGCCAACGAAGCCGACCGTGCTCACCCGCGCTCAGAAGCTCGCCAAGGCGCTGAAGACGTGCATGCGCAAGAAGGGGAAGAAACAGCGAGCCGCGTGCGATGCCAAGGCGCGAAAGCAGTTTGGTCCCAAACCAAAGACGTCTAAGCACGGCAAGGGGAGAAAATAATCATGCGAACCTCAACCGACCTTCCCCGTGGCCTCCGTTTGCTGGCATGGATGTCAGCACCCGTGGTACGTGCTGGACGACGCGGAGCGGTCTCCGCTGCTATGGAGCGGTGCGCCGGAGAGCTGAAGCGAGTCCTGCCCGGAGCGGGGCTCGCGGTCACCAGAACCAGAACCCGGAGCCGGAGCCGGGACGGCGCCCTCCCCAAACCCATCGTGCGTTGGATGAAGCGCGGTGCAAGCAGCCTGACGAGCCGAAGCGGTCACAGGTTGTACTCAAGAGCGGAGGCACGGAAGGCCGGAAGCCTGGACGGCAGTCACCGTATTCCTGGCGGTCACCTCAGTCCCACGACCGTACGTCATTTCTCACGCCTCTCCGTAGCCCTGGGCCTAGTCATGCTCGGGATCAACCACGCGAGCCCGGCCCTCGCCACAGAAGCGCCGCAGTGTCCCAATGAACAACTCCGCGGGGAATCCAACGTCAACCCTGCGACGGGACAGCCCTATGACCTGCAACTTCCCGGATGCCGCGCCTACGAGATGGTGAGTCCAGCGGAAAAGGGAGGCAGCTCCGCCGAGGGCAATCTCGGACTTCCTGTGTCGCCCTCCGGTGAAGCTGTCGCGTTTACGTCGCAAAACGCCTTTGGCGACGCGGAAAACTACCAAGTCGGTGCCCTCGGCGCTGCGCAGAATCCATATGTCGCGCGCCGCCACCTCGCCGGGTGGGTCACCACCTCAGTTCTGCCTCCGGCTCAACTAATGGGCCATCCAAGCACGGAACATGGCGTTGACGGCGACGCGACCGCGGAACTCGCTCGGTACACCGACTGTGGCCTCTCCGAAAACGTGACAAACGGACTCGCGGCGGTGAACGCAGTGTGCTCGCAGCAGCAGCCCGACGGTAGCTGGCTGACTAGCCCTCTATTCCCAAGCACCACCGACAACATATACAGCGCAACAGCCGTCGGCGAAACCCTTGAATACGAGGGCGGGTCCGCCGATCTGTCCCACCTAATCTTCCAGTCGAACGGTGGTCGAGCTGCGGGCGCATCGTTCTTGCAAGAAGACACGTCTGCGAGCGAAGGCGACGGTTTGTATGAAACATCCGCGGCGAGCGGTGCTGAACTTCACCTCATCAACGTCAACAATGAGGACGAAGAGATTGGACCAGCGATGGGTACACGTATGGGCGGCATCGGCACGAGCACCGGCGAACCCCTGCCATGCGCGCGCCTCGGCAGCGAGCCATACTCGTCATCGAGTTACCACGCGATATCAGAAAGTGGAGCTATCGTGTACTTCACTGCCTGCCCGGAAAACACTGTCGGTGGCGCCAACGAGATATTTGCGCGCGTTGGCGGCGACGAAACTGTCGCGATCTCAAACCCGTCGCCTCCCCAATGCGCCACATGCTCGGGCCCGGCTACGTCTGCGGCCTTCCAAGGGGCGAGCGCCAACGGTGGAAAGGCGTTTTTCACCACCTCTCAGCCGCTCGTAAACGAAGATACAGACAGCTCGATGGACCTTTACGAGTGGGACTTCGCTAACCCGGCTGCAAGGACCATTGTGGATCTTTCCAAGGGTGGCGCGGGCGACCTCACGCCTGGTGTGGGCGCCGAAGTCCAAGGGGTTGTCCGCGTGTCCAGCGATGGCTCCCACGTCTACTTTGTCGCGAGGGGAATCCTGACCGCTCTGCCAAACGCCTTCGGGGAGACGGCGCAAGAGGGCGCCGACAACCTGTTCGGCGTCAACACTGCAAACGGAGAAATAAAGTTCATCGCCGAGCTGTGCAGCGGTGTCGGCACGTCCGGGTCCGCCGCAGACAACGAATGCTTCGGCAGCGACGAAGAATTGTGGGGCGATGATGGTGGCCGCCGCGCCCAAGCTACGCCGGACGGTAACTTCCTGGTGTTCGCAACTTATGCAAGGTTGATCACGGCCGGAGCCGAAGCTGCCACCAACGAAGCCCAGCAGGTCTACCGCTACGACTTCAACACGGGCACACTGATCCGTGTCTCGATTGGCGAGCCCGAGTATCCGGCATCCAACAACGGCAACGTGGCCGAACAGGGCTCAACGGTGGCGTCGCTGCCATTCGGCGGGCTCCTCGGAAAAAACGGGGCGCTCGCTGACGCCGACGACTATGGGAGAGCGATTAGCAGCAATGGCGCATACATCGTGTTCGCCACCGCGGCGCCCCTTCAGGCGAACGACACCAATACCGGGGCGCACCCGTCATGTTCTCCGACAGCGGAAGCGACTGGGTGCGACGTGTACCTGTGGCGTGAATGCCCTAATGGTGCGTGTCAAGATGACATGGCGGGCGAAGTCGCGATGGTAACGCCAGGCGACGACCCTACGAGCGCGGACGACGATGACGGCCGCGCGGCCATTTCTTCAGCGGGCGGCGACCTCTTTTTCTTTACCACGGCTCGGCTCGACGGCCAGGATGAGGACGAACTCGCGGACCTATATGACGCACGAACGGAGGGAGGGTTCCCGGCACCCACACCAGAACCCTCGTGCTCAGGAGAAGAATGCCAAGGCACACCGTCTGCGGGGCCGGACGCCCTCCGGGCAGGCGGCAGCTCCACGGCGGTGGCGAGTGGAAACTTGGCAGCTCCCGCGTTCGTAGAGCTCGCTGAGTCAACGGGGCCGGTGCTGAAGATCATCGCCCGTTCAAGTAAGTCCTTTTCCGTTTCGACCCCGGCCGCCGGCAAGCTGGTCCTTACTGGCAACGGCCTCGCTGGAACGAAGAGGACGGCGAGCAAGGCCGGCACCTACAACCTCGCGCTGCGCCTCACCAGCGCCGAGGGGAGGCTATTGACGAAGCGTGGGCGTGTGACCCTTGCCGTGACCGTCCGGTTTATCCCGAACTCCGGGAAGGCATCGACCGCGACCGCCAAGATCACGATTCGCAGTACATCATCGAAAGCCAAAAAGAGTAAGTCGAAAACGTAACCGGAGAGAAATAGGGAAATGCGATTTGGCGTAACTCCCTTTCCGTAAGGGAAAGGGTTGAAGGGGCTCCCGAGTTGGTCTGCTCACGGGTGTGAACTACGCGACACCCCGTTTGGCAGACCGTCTCGGAAGCAGAGGGATGTAGGCGGGTCGCATTGCTGGATGCCGAGTGGCACGAGGCGAGTGCCCGTGTGGTGCGCCGACATTTTGCGGAAGGAGAATGCATGAGTTGTCGGGTTGTCCCGATGGTGCGGGCCTGTCTAGTGCCACGTCAGCGCGCGGGGGCGGAGCAATGTCAAGTCTTGGCCGACCCTCATACCTCTCCGGTCGGTTCAAGGCGGGTGGGCCACGCGGTGTCCCGCGTGGCTCCCTGCGGGCGCCGTGGCCTCGTCCTGGGTCGCGGCGCCCCTCTCCTCTCCGGCCCTGCGCCGAATCGTAGATGACTCGGTAAGACCGGCGCGGTGCGGAAGGTGAAGCGTGGTTGGCACACGGCGGCGGCTCCTGGCGGGAGCCGGAGTTGGTGTGCGAGGTCGAGTTCGCCGCGTGGAGGTCGCAGAGCCTTTTGCGGCACCCTGTCTACAAGGGCCTGCGCGATCACATGCCCGCCCGCGACGTTGTCCGCGAGCCCAGCCCCTCGTAGCTGCCTGTCCCTTACGCAGGAGGGTGTGTGCGGAGTGCCTGCTCGGGAAGGCTCTCGGTGCTAGCCGTTGAGCGTGTCGGTGGCCCTCGCGGTGCTCGTGAGGATCGTTTGGGCGACGAGTCGCGGGTCATCGAGCATCGGGATGTGCCCGACGTCATCGAGCACGATGAAGTCCGCTCCCGGAATCAACTCGCACGCACGCGAGCGATAGGTCTCCAAGGGGAAGATTCGATCCTCGGCTGACCATGCCAGGGTGATCGGGCATGGCGCTGGGTCCAGAGGGGTTTGCCGTGCGTCGCTTGCGAGTAGATCCGCGCTGATCTGACAGCCGATCAGATCGTGGGTGAGCGACAGGAACTCGGTTGGGCTGACTCGCTCACCGTGCAGAGCGCTGTTGCGCAGGGCAAAACGCCTGATGCGTTTGGAGGGAGCAACCAGTGGAAGGATTCTGCGTGAGCGCTGGGTGTCATTTATGGCCCGCTTGAGAGTCGCCCGGACGGGCTGCGCGTCCGTTTCACTGCCCCACGCGCCCGCTGGAGAGAGCGCGCAGACCGTGAGTGCCCGTCCACGACGGGCAAGCTCGAGCGCCACCCAGCCGCCTAGAGAGTTGCCTGCGAGATGCGCCTTGGCGAGCCCCAGCTCGTCCAGTTGCCGCTCGAGGTCGTCCACGAGATGCTCGATGCTCGCCGGTCTGCGACTTGCCGGCGGACCGCCGTTGTGTCCCAGCATGGTCGGGACGATCACGTCGTGCTGGCCTGAGAGCAGCCCCACAACATTGCTCCAAATACGCTCGCTGCAGAGAATGCCGTGCAGCAGAACGAGTGGCTCCCCTGACCCATGACGCAGCACTAGCGGAGCATACTGCTAGAAAGTTCCGCCCGGTCGTTGTGCCATCGTCGTCGTTGTCTGCCCGTCCCGGCTTCGTTGAAGCACGCTTCAATGGCGCGATAGGTGTCCAAGGTTTTTCTGTCCCGGGTGGCAGGTTTCTTTTCTAGCGTCGTCCGTGTCCGAAGCTCGTGACGGCGGGCGCGGCGGCCTTGAAGTCCTCGGCGTCGCTGCTGTCGGTGGTGTTCGCGTCGGGTTGCGGGTGTAGCTGGCGGACGGTCGCGATCGTGCCGGCGGGGTGCAGTGGCTGCAGGCGGGTGGCGAGCAGGTTGACCTGGCCGCCGCCGGCTATGTGGCGCTCTAGGCGGCCGTGGACGAGGATCAGTGGCTCGGTGCGGATCGTGAGGCGGTGTGGTTCGTAGAGCTTCTCGGGGACGATGACGTTCAGGTTGCCGCCTGCGTCCTCGAGCAAGAGGAAGATGATCCCGTTCGCGGTCTGCGGGCGTTGGCGGGCGATGACGAGGCCGCCGACCACGACATTGGTGCCGTGCGCGACTTGGGGGAGCTGATTGATCGGGGTGGCGCCTTGTTGGTCGAGGAGGGGGCGCAGTAGCTCGACGGGGTGCTGGTCGATTGAGACGCCGGTGGCTTGGTAGTCGGCGAGCATTTGCTCCCACGGCGTGAGCGCCGGCAGGCCGGGCGCGTGCTGTAGCGGTAGCTCGAGCGCGAGCTGCCCACCCGCATGGGTGGTGTAGGCGGGCGTGGCGACGCCTAGCTGCCACAGGGCCACACGCCGCGCGTGTGGCCCTGCGCCGGCCAGCAGGTCGCACGCCCCCGACCATGCCAAACGCTCCAGCGTCGCGGCGCTCACGCCGGCCGTGGCCGCCAACTGCTCCAGGCTGCGGTAGCCGCCGCGCCCGCGGGCGGCGAGCAGCCTGCGGACGTCGTCGTCGCGGATGCCCTTGATGTAGGAGAGGCCGAGGCGGATAGCGCCGTCACGGGTGACGGTGCATTCGTGGTCTGAGTGGTTGACGTCCGCCGGCAGAAT
>JBOGYA010000018.1:0-20740 GCA_050696515.1 Solirubrobacteraceae bacterium | reverse complement strand
TGCTCGCCCGCGCGCTCGGCGCGCACGAGCTCGCCCCCTTCGCGCCCCACCGCGGCCAGCCGATCGGGTGCCTGGCGCAGTTCCCCGGTGAGGGCCTCCCCGCCCCGGAGTTGGTCGCTCGCGTGCTGGAGCTCACCGCGCGCGAGCCGCTCGTGTTCGACTGCGGTCCCTCGGTGGTGCGGCGCCTGGGGATCGTCTCCGGCGCCGGCGCCGAGTACCTCGCGGACGCGGTCGCCGCCGGAGCGGACGCCTTCCTCACCGGGGAGCCCGCCGAGCGCGTGATGGCGCAGGCGCAGGAGGCGGCCGTGCACTTCATCGCCGCCGGCCACTACGCCACCGAGACGCTCGGGGTCAAGCGCCTGGGTGAGCGTCTGAGCGAGCGCTTCGGCGTACGCCACGTCTTCCTGGACATCCCCAACCCCGTGTGACCTCCCAGCTTGCGGACAAATCACCGGTTGTCAACGTCCGCCGCCGACGGTATATGTACGTGTAGCGTTACACCGACACGAGGAGATCCCAGATGGCCAACCACCTCACGCCCACCGAGCTTGCCCGCGAGTCCGGTCTTGGGCGCCGAGAGGTCCTCTCGAAGTGTATGGAGATGGGGGTCCCGATCTTCAAGGGCCGCATCGACAAGAGCCTCTTCCTCGCGAGCCTCCGCCAGGGGGCATCACCCGCTCAGCGCGCCGCGCGGGCCAACGGATAGCACAAGCCTGCTCAAAGGGCATATCCTTTGTGGGTTACGTCAGCCGGGGTCCTGAGGGGGATGCTCGGCTCCACACGAGGAGGAGAGCGCCATGGAGGCAGGCACCGCAGAGCAGGCCACAGGATCGACCGTCGCGCACACGCCGGGGGCACCAGCTGAGCAAGCCGCCGCTCTGCGCACGATCGCCGATCTGATTCCCAACGCCGTCGCGGAGTTCCCCGACCGTGTCGCGGTTCGCCACAAGCAGGACGGCGCCTGGCAGGATGTCACCTACGCCGAGCTCGGGGAGATCGTGCGTGAGATTGCGCTCGGCCTGATCGACCTCGGCATCGAACCGGGGGAACGAGTGTGCATCCTCGCGGGCACGCGGCCGGAGTGGTCCTACGTGGACATGGCCGCGACCGCAACCGGGGCGGTGGTCGTGCCGATCTACCCGACCAACTCCCCCGAGGAGTGCCACTGGGTGATCTCCGACTCGGGCGCGCACGCGGTCGTGTGCGAGAACGCCGAGCAGCTCGCGAAGGTGGCCGCCGTGCGCGAGCGGCTGCCGGAGCTGCGCACGGTCATCGTGATCGACCCGTCCTCCGAGGCGGAGTCCCCGAGCGCAACGGAGAGTGGGGTGGGCGGGTCCTCGAGTGCAGCGGGGTCCTCGAGCGCCTCCTCCGCGGCAGCCGGGCCGTCGATCGAGGCGGTCCCGCTGGCGGAGGTGCGCGAGCGCGGGCGCGAGCGTAGGGATGGGCCGGAGGAGCTCGAGCGCCGCCGCGCCGCGCTCGGACCGGAGGACCCCTACACCTTCATCTACACCTCCGGCACCACCGGCCCGCCGAAGGGGTGCGTGCTCACCCACGGCAACTACCGCGCCACCGTCGACATGGTGCGCGAGGTCGGGCAGATCCGCGACGACGAGGTCACCTACCTGTTCCTCCCCCTCGCGCACGCCTTCGCGCTGCTGATCCAGCTCGGAGCGTTCGACCGGGGCTCCACGATCGCGTACTTCGGGGGGGACGCGAAACAGATCATCGGCGAGCTGCAGGAGGTGCAGCCCACTTTCCTACCGTCGGTGCCGCGGATCTTCGAGAAGATCTACACGCTCGCCCACGGCGCGATCGAGGCGCAGCCGGCGGAGGAACGCGAGCGCACGGAGGCGGCGATCGAGGTGGGCAAGCGGGTGCGCGACATGCTCACCCGCGAGGAACCGATCCCGGAGGAGCTGCGCGGGCCCTTCGAGGAGGCTGAGGAGGGGTTGTTCAAGAACGTGCGCTCGATCTTCGGCGGGCGCGTGCGCCAGGCCGCCACCGGGGCGGCCCCGATCGCGCGAGAGATCCTCGAGTTCTTTTGGGCGGCAGGGGTCCCCGTGCTCGAGGGCTACGGGATGACCGAGACCTCCACTATCGCCACGATCTCCACGATCGAGGACCACCGCTTCGGCACCGTGGGCCGCGCGCTGCCGGGCGTGCAGCTGCGGATCGCCGAGGACGGGGAGATCCTGATCAAGGGCACCAACATCTTCCAGGGCTACCACCACAACGCCGATGCGAGCTTCGGCGCGGTCGAGGACGGGTGGCTGCACACCGGCGACCTCGGCTCGCTCGACGCGGACGGGTACCTCTCGATCACGGGGCGCAAGAAGGACATCATCATCACCGCGGGCGGCAAGAACCTGACGCCGGCCAACATCGAGAACGACCTCAAACAGTGCCGGTGGATCTCCCAGGCGATGATGCACGGCGACCGGCGCCCCTACCCGGTGGTGCTGATCACCCTCGACGAGGAGGAGATCGCGGGCTACGCCCGCGAGCACGGACTGCCCGAGGAGCCCGCCCGCTTGGCGCGGGAGCCCGCGATCCGCGAGCTGATCGGCGCCGAGGTGGAGCGCGTCAACACCCGCTACGCCCAGGTGGAGCAGGTCAAGAGGTTCGCGATCCTCGACTGCGACCTCTCGCAGGCGGGCGGTGAGCTCACGCCGACGCTGAAGGTCAAGCGCAACGTCGTCGAAGAGAAGTACGCCGAGCTACTCGACTCGCTTTACACAAGCAGGTAGGCTCTAGTCGAAGCCCACTCCCAGGGTGGGTTTCGACGGATCAGCCGAAACACGCTAGCTTTAGGCAAGGAGATTGAGCCGCGCGGTCCGCGCCAGCCCCGGCGACGGGGCGAGACCAGGCTTGCGGAGCGGCCACCACCACCACGATGCGCAGCGATCCAAGCGATACCGGCGGCCTCTTCGTAGGCAGGCGACCAGGCACGGCGCCTACCCACTTCCGCAGGCTGCCAGAGCGCGGCAGCGCCGCACGGCAGCGGCTCGACGGGTACCTCGCCGGGGCGATGCTGGCGGGCATGATCGTGCTCAGCCTGCTCTGCTGGGGCCCGATCCCGATCGCGTGCCTGTGGGTCGGCTCGCGGGTCAACTACCTCACGGGCAGCGTCAGCCTCGGCATCCTGGTCGCGTTCGTGGCGCTGTTCGTGCTGCTGTTCGGGGCGCTGAAGGCTATGCGCAGCCTCGACCAGGGGTGGATCCTCGTGCGCCGCGCCGCCGGCCACGACCAGCGCGCGGGAGCCCTCGGCCGCGTGTTCGCGATCACCGCCGCGATCTGTGCGGGGCTGTTCGCGATCTGGTTCGTGCTGATCCACGGGCCCGGCCAGATGGTGGAATCCGGCCAGTAGCCCGCCTGGTTCACCACCGCCAGCCATGGGCCTGCTCGACTACTACCGCCAGTTCGAGGGCCTCTCCGAGGAGGAGGTCAACCGCGAGCTGCGCGAGGAGGCCGCGGAGCGCAGGCGCAAAGCGCTCACACGCGTCCAGAAGATCGACCTCTCGCAGACCACGTGGCCTGAACTCCCGCACGCGAACATCGCCAACGCAATCACCTTCAGCGCGCGGCGCGGCCTGCAGCTGTACCCCTACCTGCGCGGCTCGGAGCTACGCAACGAGCTGGCCGACCGCCATGGCATCGACCCGGCCCGCCTGATCCTGGGCAACGGCGCGGCGCAGCTGCTGAGCGCGGCCACCCGCGCCCTGATCGAGCCCGGCCAGGAGCTCATCACCACCTGGCCCTCCTATCCCCTGTACCCGATCATGGCCCGCCGCGCGCACGGTCGCGCAGTGCCCGTGAGCGGCGGGGTGGACGCTCTGCTGCAGGCCGTCGCCGAGCACGACGACACGCGGGTGGTGGCGGTGGCCAGCCCCAATGACCCCACGGGCGAGCTGCTGGGAGTCGCGGAGCTGAGGCGGCTGCTCGACGGCCTCCCGGAGGGCGTGGCGATGCTGCTCGACGAGGCGCTGATCGAGTTCGCGGACGCCCAGCCGATCGACGCCTCGCTGAGGCTGCTGGAGGAGTACCCACGCCTGTTGGTGTTCCGCAGCTTCTCCAAGGCGTGGGGCATGGCGGGGCTGCGGATCGGCTACGCCCTCGGCGGCCCCGGCTCGGAGGAGCTGCTGGGGGAGCTGGAACCGGACCTGGGCGTCAACGAGCTCTCGCAGGCGGGTGCGCTGGAGGCCCTGCGCAGGGCGTCGGGGCTGCTCGCCGACCACGTGCGCGTGGTCGCGGTGGAGCGCGCCCGTCTGACTGCAGCGCTGCGCAGGCGCGACTTCGAGGTGGCGGACAGCCAGGCCAACTTCCTGTGGGTCGCGCACCCCACCCTGGAGGGCGACGAGCTCGCCGCGCGGCTGGCGCGCACGGGCGTGCTGGTCGCGGCGGGAGCGGCCCTCGGGGAGTCGCGGCACGTGCGCATCGGCATCTGCAACCCGGCGGCCTCGGACCGCCTGCTCACGGCGATCGACGGCCTCATGGGAGGCGCAGAGCCGAGTCTCGACGGCGAACCCAGCCCGGATGCCGAGGGCAGCACCGGCGCTGAACCCAGTCCGGATGCCGAGCGCTACGCGGACGCCGAACCCAGCCCGGACGGGGAGTCCAACCCACACGCCGAGTACGGCCCGGGCACGAAGCCAGGCCCGAACGCCGAGCACAGCCCAGCGTAGGTCAGCCCGCGGAGGACTCCGACTGACGCAGCAGCGCCCCGGTGGTCCCGTCGAGGATCCGCCGCCAGGCGCTCACGTCGTGCTCGGGCTCGGCAGCCTCGAAGTGCTCGACCACGGTGCGCAGCCGCTCGGCGGAGATCTCGATCCCGTGGCGCTCGGACACTTCGCGGTAGCGCTCGTATTCGCCCGCGAGGCGGGAGGCGACCGTTTGGAAGCCGTGCCGGGCGATGGCGATGCGGGAGGCGAAGTTCATGATCGAGGTTTGGAACATCAGCTCGTCGGTCGGCTCGGGCTCGATCAGCACGATGTCCACGCCGGGGTAGCGCTCCCCCCAGTGGGCCGCCATCTCGTGCAGGCGCTGGTGGCCGAGCAGCTTGAACGCCTGGTAGCCGATCTGGGGGAAGCCCATGTCCGAGACGCGCCGCGGCCGCCGGCCGCGCAGGGTGCGGACCTCCGCGGCGAAGTCGTTGACGTAGGGCACCACGGGGTTGATCACCACCACGAGCTCCGCTCCGGCCTCGACAGCGAGGTCGAGGTTGGAGGTGGAGGTGATGCCCCCGTCCACAAGCTCGCGCCCGTCCAGCCGCACGGGGGCGTAGACCATCGGCAGCGCCCCGGAGGCGCGCACGGCGGTGGAGATCGGGACGTGGTCGAAGCCCTCGGAGCCGAACACGATCCGCTCGCAGGTGTCGAGGTCGGTGGCGGCGATGTACAGCTCCCGGGCGCCCCGCAGCTTGCGGAAGTCGTCGGTGCGGCCCGGCTCGCAGAGGACCTCGTGCAGGTAGGACTCGATGCCCGCGCCGGTGTACAGCCCGGAGGGCAGCGCCTGGGCGAGCCCGAGTAGGAAGTCGAGCACGGACACCTGCCGCGGCTGGGAGATGACCTGGCGGGCCATCGCCGCGAGGTGCAGCGGCAGCCGGATGCCCTTGCGCACGAGCTCGGAGAGGTTGAGGCGCAGCAGGTCGTCAAGGTCGATGTCCCGGAAGGGCTGGGGGCCATCGGAGGTGGCCACGCGCATCATCTCCTCGGGGGTGACGCCGTTGGCGCAGAGAGCCGCGATGAACGACCCCGCGGAGGTGCCGACGTAGACGTCGAAGTCGACGACAGTGGAGTTGACCGCGAGCAGGTCGAGCGCGCGCAACGCCCCGATCTCGTACATCCCCCCGGTGAAGCCGCCGCCGCCGAGCACCAGGGCGGTCTTGCTGGGCCGCCGCCGACCCCCGCGCGAGCGGCCGACAGCTATCGATAAGGGCGCGGCCCCGTCGCCGTCGGAGCTGGCGGGAGCGCGGGGGCGGCGCCGGCGAGGCCCCTCCTTGACTCTTGCTGGTTCCAGCTTGACAACCCGCCCCATACCACCTTTATTGTAGGGCTGCGTGCCCCGGCGCCTGCTTGCACCGCTCTCGACCTTGCTCTGCGCGCTCGCGATCGTGGGCGCCCTCACGCCCGGCGCGGCCCCGGCTAGCACCCCGGCGGCGGGTTTGCAGGCCCACATGGCCCATGAGTTGGGGCTCGCGGGGGCGCAGTCGGGGGGGTACGTGTACGACATGACCACGGGGCAGGCGTTGTTCTCCGAACGCGCGACACGCCGGCGCGCGCCGGCGTCGGTGGAGAAGCTCTACACCGCGGCCACCGCACTGGAGCGGTGGGGGCCGGCGGCGCAGCTGGAAACCACGGTGCTCGGCACCGGCCACCTCGCCCCGGGAGGCGTGTGGGAAGGCAACCTCTACCTGCACGGCGGGGGCGACCCGACGTTCGGCACGGCGTCGTTCATCCGTCGCCACTACGGGGGCGAGGGCACACCGGTCACAGCGTTGGCGGCGCAGCTCGAGCACACCGACGGCATCCACCGCGTCACCGGGAGCGTGGAGGGCGACGAGTCCTACTTCGACTCCCTGCGCGGGGAGCCTTCGAGCGGCTACGCGCCGGACCCCTTCCTCGAAGGGACCCTGAGCGCAGCCGCGTTCAACCGTGGGGAAACGGGCTCCGAAAGAGGCCCACACGCGCCGGCGGCGTATGCGGCCCGCAGGCTGCGAGCGGCGCTGCGGGCGGAGGGCGTAGCGGTTTCGAGCCCCACACCCGGCGGCGCGGCCACGACCCCGGCGGGAGCGGTGCGCCTGGCGGGGGCGCGCTCACCGACGATCGCGCAGTTGTTGGGGTTGACGCTGCCGCCGTCGGACAACTTCTTCGCGGAGACGCTGGTGAAGGACCTCGGCGCGAGCTTCGGCGGGGCAGGCACCACGGCGGCGGGCGCGCGGGTGGTGCGCGCAACGATCGCGCAGCTCGGCCTGCACCCGCGGGTCGTGGACGGCTCGGGGCTCTCGCGCGCGGACCAGACCTCGCCATATGAAGTGGTGACGTTGCTGGACGAGCTCGCGCACACCCCCTTGGGGACGCTCCTGCGCGGGGACATGGCGGTGGCGGGGCGCACGGGCACGCTCTCGGAACGGATGCGGGGCACCGCGGCGGAGGGCCGTTGCGAGGGCAAGACGGGGACCCTCACGGGCGTCTCCAACCTGGTGGGCTACTGCGCGACGGTGGGTGGAGACGAGGTGGCGTTCGCGTTCTTCACGGACGGCATCGGGATCGAAACGGCGCACACGCTGCAGGACAACATGGCGGTCACGGTCGCGGACTATCAATGAATCAAGCGCCTATGCTACTTCACAAAATGAAGTGGTATAGGGCACGAAAAGTAAACATCCAACACCAGCCTCATCCCCCCACCAACGACCACCAACGCCCGCCACGATCACCCAAGGGGCCGCCGACCCCCACCAACGCCGAACGACTTTACAAAATGAAGTAGCATAGCTGCCCAAAAGTAAACGCCCGCCGGCCGGTCTGGCCCGACTCAGCCCCCACGCTCCAGCCTGGCCCGAGTCAGCCGCCGCCCGGCGCGGGCGGGTCCCCAAGCAGCCGACGCAGGCCGGCCTCGTCGAGCACGGGGACGGCCAGGCGGCGGGCCTTTTCCAGCTTGGAGCCCGCGGACTCACCGGCGACGAGGTAGTGGGTCTTCTTGGAGACGGAGGTGGTGACGCGCCCGCCGGCGGCAAGGATGCGCTCGGTGGCGTACTCGCGAGTCCAGGTGGGGAGGGTGCCGGTGAGCACGAGCGTGAGGCCGGCGAAAGGCCCCTCCGACGGCGGCGGCCCCGCTTCGGCGAAGCGCAGCCCGATCAGGCGCAGGTCGACGATTACCTCGCGCATGTGCGCGTCGTCCAGTTGGGCGCGGATGGAGCGGGCCATCTTCTCGCCGATGCCGGGGGTCTCCGCGACCTGCTCCTCGGTGGCTGCCAACAGCGCGTCGATGTCGCGGAAGCGCAGGGCGAGGTTGCGCGCGGTGACCTCGCCGACCTCCTCGATCCCGAGCGCGAAGAGGACGCGGGCGAAGGGCCGCTGCTTGGAGGACTCGATCGCGGTCAAGAGGTTGCGCACCGAGAGCTCGGCGAAACCCTCGAGCTCGAGCAGCTGGGGCTCGCGCTCCACGAGCCGGTAGTAGTCGCCGGGGACGCGCACGAGCCCCTCCCGCTGGAGCAGACGCACCTGCTTCTCGCCGAGCCCCTCGATGTCCATCGCGCCACGGGAGACGAAGTGCTTGAGCAGCTGCCACGCGCGCTCGGGGCAGGCGCGGTTGGGGCACGTCGTGAAGACGGAGTCGCGGGGCTTGACCGTCTTCGTGTCGCAGAAGGGGCAGCGCGCGGGCGGGCGCGGGCGTGGCGGGCGACGCTCGTGCTCGACAACGTGCGGGGCGGGAGAGATCACCTGGGGGATGACGTCGCCCGCGCGCAGCACGATCACGTCCTCGCCCCCGCGGATGTCCTTGCGCCGCAGGTCCTCCTCGTTGTGGAGGGTGGCGAGCTTGATCGTGACGCCGCCGACGGAGACGGGGGCGAGCATCGCGTAGGGGCGCAGGTCGCCGAATTTGCCGACGTTCCAGCCGATGCGCTCCAGGCGGGTCACGGCGGTGGTGGGGGGAAACTTCCACGCGACCGCCCACCGCGGCTCGCGCCCGATCGAGCCGAGGCGGCGTTGGGTGTCCAGGTCGGAGACCTTCACGACGACGCCGTCGATCTCGAAGTCGAGCTCCCCCCGGCGGGACTGCCACTGCAAGCACTGGGCGATCACGTCGTCCTCGCTCCGCAAGCGCTGGACGTCGCGGTTGACGCGGAAGCCGTGCTCGCGCAGCCACTCCAAGGCCTGCCAGTGCGTGGTGAAAGAGAGCCCCTCGGTGACCCCCACCTGGTAGCACCAGATCGACAGCGGCCGTTCGGCGGCGAGCGCGGGGTCGAGCTGGCGGACGGTGCCGGCGGCGGAGTTGCGGGGGTTCATGAACGTCGAGAGGCCCTGCTCGGCACGGCGCTCGTTGAGCGCGGTGAAGTCCCGCAGGGACATGTACAGCTCGCCGCGGACCTCAAGCAGGGGGGGCGCGTCCTCGATGTGCAGCGGAATCGCCCCGATCGTGCGGAGGTTGTGGGTGATGTCCTCGCCGATCTCCCCGTCGCCGCGGGTGGCGCCGCGCTCGAGCACCCCGTCGCGGTAGATCAGGCTGACGGCGAGCCCGTCGACCTTCGGCTCGACCACGTAGGAGAAGCGTGGCTGGGCGATGCCCTCGCGCGCCAAGTGGTTGCGCATCCGCTCAACCCACGCGCGGAACTCGTCCTCCGAGCGGGCGTTGCCGAGCGAGAGCATCGGCTCCAGGTGCGCGACCTTCTCCAGCCGCCCGACCGGCTGACCCCCCACCCGCTGCGTGGGCGAGTCGGGAGCTAGCAGCTCGGGGTGGGCGGCCTCCAACGCCACAAGCTCCGCGAAGAGAGCGTCGTACTCAGCGTCCCCGATGACGGGATCGTCGAGCACGTAGTAGCGATGAGAGTGGTACTCGACGGCGCGGCGCAGATCGCCAATGCGCTCGGCAGGAGAGGCCGTTTTTTGGGGATCGTCCGCGCGAGTGGTCTCCGCTTCACGCGCATGGGCGCGGGGCCTCCTACCCCGCGGCCCGGCGTCCGTGTCCCGACCCTCGGCAGCGCCAGCCCGTGCCCCACCCGGGTCCTCGGCCCCGCCGCCTCCCTTCCGCCGCCCTCCGTCCCGATCCTCGGCAGCGCCAGCCCGCGTCCCACTTGGGTCCTCGGCCCCGCCGCCTCCCTTCCGCCGCCCTCCGTCCCGATCCTCGGCAGCGCCAACCCGTGCCCCACCCGGATCCTCGGCCCCGCCGCCTCCCTTCCGCGCCCGCGCGCCCCGACCCTCGGAGCCGGCGCCCACCTCAGACCGCCTCCACCTCGGCGGAGGCGAGCAGGGCGTGCAGGTCGAAGCTGCTCAGCGCCTCCATGCCGGGGCGGTCCGTGAGGTCGAAGTGCAGGGGGGTGACGGCGATCCGCCCGGCGGCGACGGCCGCCAGATCGGTGCCGGGCTCGTCGTGGAAGCCGGGGTCGTCGCCATAGATCCAGTAGCGCCGGCGGGCGGGGGGCCCGGCATCCTCGCGCTCGAGCTTGAGCTCGTCGCGGTAGATGCGCTTGCCGAGCTTCGCAACCTCCACACCGGTGGGGCGGCCCGCCGGGACGTTCACGTTGAGCAGCGTGGAGGGAGGCAGCGGCAGCGCCTCCAGGCGCTCGACCAGCCGCGCGACGAAGTGGGCGGCGACGCCGAAGTGAAAGCCGCCGTGGAAGCGGTAGTCGAGCGCGCGGGCGCCTGACTGCTGAGAGACGGCGACGGAGGGCAGCCCGAGCACGACGCCCTCGAGCGCCGCGGCGACGGTCCCCGAGTAGGTGATGTCGTCACCGAGGTTGGCGCCGTGGTTGATGCCGGAGATGACCACCTCGGCCTCGAAGTCCTCGACCACTCCTAGGCTCGCAAGGCGCACGCAGTCCACGGGAGTGCCGTCGGTGGCGTACCCCACGGTGCCATCGGGGAAGGGGACCTCTTCGACCCACAGCGGGCGGCGCGTGGTGATCGAGCGGGCCATCGCGGAACGGTTGCCGTCGGGAGCGATCACCGCCAGGCGCACGTCGGGCAGCGCCGCGAGCGCGGCGCGCATCGCGAGCAGCCCCTCGGCCCCGATCCCGTCGTCGTTGGTGAGCAGCACGTTGAGCACGTCGCCTCAAGGATAAGGCCCCTGCCTGACCCGATGGAGACGCTGCGCCGCTGGCGGTGGTGGAACGTGCTAGCCGTAGGCGACGGAGGCGAGCGCGAGCCCGTGCGCGGGAGCGGTGGGCCCCGCCTCGGGCCTCGGCCGTCCCTCCAGCAGGCACGAGAACTCCTCGACGGTGCGCCGCCCGGCGGCGACCTCGAGCATCGTGCCGACGAGCACGCGGTTCATGTGGCGCATGAAGGTGTCGGCCTCGATCCAGAACTCCAAGAAAAGGTCTCCGCACGCGCGCGCGACCGGCCCGCTTGCGAAGCACTGGCTCCCCGGCCACTGCGCCCCGGCGGGCGCTCCCGCGGCGCGCCACTCGGCCCGCAGCACGTTCCGATCGAAGCGCACGTGCTCGGTCTCGGTGGGCGTGAAGGCGGTGAAGTCGTGGCTGCCGGTGAGCGCGCGGGCACACTCCGCGAGCGCGTCGCAATCGACAGGCTGGGGCCACCACAGGGCGTGCCCGCGCGTGAAGACCCCGCGCGCACGGCGGGCGAGCACGCGGTAGCAGTAGGTGCGGCTGCGTGCGTCGCGGCGCGCGTCGAACCCATCGGGAGCGGGCTCGGACGCGAGCACGGCGACGTCGCGCGGGAGCAGCGCGTTGAGCCGTGCCGGGTCCACGGCCTCGTGGGCGTAGCCTGCCACCTGCTCCCATGCGTGCACCCCGCGGTCGGTGCGCCCGGCGACCGTGAGCGCGAGCGGCTCGCCGTCGACGCCGAGCTCTCCGAGGACGGTGCGCAGCGCCCGCTCGAGCTCCTCCTGCACCGTGCGCAGCCCGGGCTGGCGGGCCCACCCGGCAAACTCGCCGCCGTCGTACTCGAGGATGAGCTTGGTGACCACGCCGGGGATGCTACGCACCCGTTGCCGCTGGACATGGAGGTCCAGCGCCCACGCGCGAGGCGTCCAACTGCGCCGCGCGGACGATCCCCTGCCCTACCAACCTCCTGCCGCGCGCGGCGGCTCAGGTCAAACCAGCTCGAGGAACACCATCTCGGTCGCGTCCGAGCGGCGCGGGCCGAGCTTGAGGATGCGGGTGTAGCCCCCCGGCCGGTCGGCGTAGCGGGGGGCGACGTCCACGAACAGGCGGTGGACGGCGAACTTGTCCTGCGCGAGCGCCGATAGCGCCTGGCGGCGGTTGTGCAGGTCGTCGTGCTTGGCGAGCGTGATCAGCTTCTCGATCTGCGGCTTGACCGCCTTGGCCTTGGCTTCGGTGGTCTTGATCCGCTCGTGCTCGAGCACCTCCTTGGTGAGGTTCATCAGCAGCGCCTTGCGGTGCGCGGAGTCGCGGCTCAGCTTGTTGCGGGTCTTTTGATGTCGCATGGTGTGGAAAAGGGTCTGATAGAAGAGGGGCCCGGCTCGCCGGCCTCCGGCCGGCTGCGCCACCCTCTAGGGATCTTCTGGTGTCGCATGGTGTTTGGAGTCTAGCCTGGGGCGCTAGTCTTGGCGCAGCTGCAACCCTCTCCCTTCGAGGGTTTCGATCACCTCGTCGATCGACTTCTTGCCGAAGTTGGGGATCGCGTTGAGCTCGGCCTCGGACTTCGAGATGAGGTCCCCCACGGTTTGGATGCCGGCGCGCTTGAGGCAGTTGTAGGAGCGCACCCCGAGCTCGAGCTCCTCGATCAGGATGCTCCACTCCTCGCCCTGCAGCGCAGCCTGACCGCCGGCGCCGCCGACCGCGAGGCCGTGGCCGTCGAGCTGGCCGCCAGGCGAGGCGCGCAGCTCCTGGATGCGGTCGGCGTCAGTGAAGATCGCGAGCTGTGAGATCAACAGCTCCGCGGCCTCCCGTAGCGCCGCCTGCGGCTCGATCGAGCCGTCGGTCTCGATGTCGAGCGTGAGCTTGTCGAAGTCGGTCTTCTGGCCCACGCGCGCCTGCTCGACGGCGTAGGCGACGCGCCGCACGGGGGAGAAGATCGAGTCGATCGGGATCACCCCGATCGGCTGGTCGGGGGACTTGTTCTCCTCCGCCGGGCGGTACCCGCGACCACGGCCGATCGTCATGTACAGCTCGAGCTTCGTCTTTTTCTCGAGCGTCGCGACGTGAACGTCGGGGTTGAGGATCTCCACGCCCGCGGGCAGGTCGATGTCCTTGGCGGTGATCTCACCGGGACCAGACACCACCAGCGGCGCCTCCACCTCGGTGGCGTCGGAGTGCATCCGGCAGACGACGCCCTTGAGGTTGAGCACGATGTCGGTCACGTCCTCCTTGACGCCGGGGATCGTCGAGAACTCGTGGGCCACCCCCTCGATGCGCACGCTGGTGACGGCGGCGCCGGCCAGGGAGGAGAGCAGCACGCGGCGCAGCGAGTTCCCGAAGGTGTAGCCGAACCCGCGGTCGAGCGGCTCGATGGTGAACGTGCCGCGGTTCTGCTCCACGGACTCGCTTGTGATCCGGGGGATTTGGAAGTCGAGCATCAGAGTCCTCGTCGTTGTGTTCTCGCCGGCGTCCACCGGACACCGGCTCCATGGCATCGCCACCGCGCGAGCGGGGGATGCCGGCAAAGCTCTTACTTGGAGTACAGCTCGACGATGAGCTGCTCCTGCACTGGCGCCGCCACCTCGCGCCGCTCCGGGCGGCGCAGCACCTTGGCCGTCAGCGACTCGTGATCGGCCTGCAGCCACGCCGGGATCTGTCCGGTGAGCTCGGTGGCGTCCCTGACCACCTGGGTGGCGGAGGTGTCGGCCTTGATCGCAATCACCTCGCCGGGGCGCACCTGATAGCTGGGGATGTTCACGCGCCGCCCGTTGACCGTCCAGTGGCCGTGGCGGATCAGCTGGCGGGCCTGCCGGCGGGAGGCGGCGAAGCCGAGGCGCACGAGCACGTTGTCCAGGCGGCACTCCAACAGCGCGAGCAGGTTCTCGCCGGTGATCCCCGGCTGGCGCGAGGCCTTCTCGTAGTAGCCGTGAAACTGCTTCTCCAAGACCCCGTAGTAGCGGCGCGCCTTCTGCTTCTCGCGCAGCTGCAGGCGGTACTCGCTCTGCTTCTGGCGGCCGCGGCCGTGCTCACCCGGCGGGTAGGAGCGGCGCTCGACGCCGCATTTGTCGGTCAAGCACCGCTCGCCCTTGAGGAACAGCTTCTGCCCCTCGCGGCGGCACTGCTTGCACTGTGGACTCGTGTCTCGCGCCATCACACACGCCTGCGCTTGCGGGGGCGGCACCCGTTGTGAGCCTGGGGGGTCACGTCCTTCACACCGGTGACTTCGAGGCCCGCGGCTGAGAGCGAGCGGATCGCGGTCTCGCGGCCGGAGCCGGGGCCCTTGACGTAGACCTCGACCTTCTGCAGCCCCTGCTCGAGGCCCTTGCGCGCCGCCGCGTCGGCGGTGACCTGGGCGGCGAAGGGAGTGGACTTGCGCGAGCCCTTGAAGCCGGCGCCGCCGGCGGACTCCCAGGCGATCACGTTGCCCTGGACGTCGGTGAGCGAGACGATCGTGTTGTTGAAGGAGGTCTTGATGTGCGCCTGCCCCACGGGGATGTTCTTCTTGGGCTTGCGCCGCCCACGGGCGCGCTTGGGCGCAGCCACTACTTCTTCCCCGCTTTCTTCTTGCCCGCGACCTGCATCCGCTTGGGCCCCTTGCGCGTGCGCGCGTTGGTCTTCGTCTTCTGCCCCCTCACCGGCAGGCCACGGCGGTGGCGTAGGCCGCGGTAGCAGGCGATCTCCTGCAGGCGCTTGATGTCCTGGGAGCGCTCCCGGCGCAGGTCGCCCTCGACCGTGAGGTCCGCGTCGATCGCGTCGCGTAGGCGCGACACCTCGTCCTCGGTAAGATCGCGCACGTAGGTGTCAGGGCTGACCCCCACCTCGGCGAGCAGCTTGTTGGCGGTCGAGCGCCCGATGCCGAAGATGTACGTCAGGCCGATCTCCGAGCGCTTGTTGAGGGGCAGGTTGACCCCGGCGATGCGTGCCATCTAAATCACCACCACCCCATGATCTGACGAGGCTCGGGGGCCGCCAGGCGAGAACGCAGGGAGGGGACAGTGGAATACCACGGACCCGACCGAGGACAATGCATGGCGGTCATCCGAGGCCGCCAGATCATCCCTGCCTCTGCTTGTGTCGCTTGTTCTGGCATATGACCAGCACCGCCCCGTGGCGGCGGATGACCTTGCATTTTTCGCACATCGGCTTGACCGACGGTCGTACCTTCATGATCCCTTTCGGCTGGTCCGGCGACCGGGCTCTGGCTGCCGGGACGGCCGCCGCTACCCAATCGAGGATACGCTCGCAGCACGAATCGCTTTCGCCTGCGGGCGGACGCTCGATAGTAGCACTTAGCTCGCGCCCGCGACCCGTGCGGCCGCCGGCTCGGCCACCGCGTGGGCGAGGCCGTTGCCCCGCTCGCCCCCGGAGCCCTCGTGCAGATGCCATGGCGTGAGCACCCTTGGCCCGCCGGCGGTGACGGCGACCGTGAACTCGAAGTGCGCGGCGGGGGAGTCGTCTTGGGAGAAGATCGCCCACCCGTCGCCCCCCACCCGCACCGCGGGGCGGCCCGCGGTGGTCATCGGCTCGATCGCGAGCACCATCCCCTCCTCCAGCAGCGGGCCCTTGCCGGGGCGGCCGTAGTTGGGGACCTGCGGGTCCTCGTGCATGGAGCGTCCCACCCCGTGGCCCACCAGCGAGCGCACCACCGACAGCCCCGCCCCCTCGATGACCCGCTCGATGGCGTGCGAGACGTCGCCCATGCGGTTGCCCGCCCTGCACTGCTCCACGCCGGCGAACAGCGATTCGCGGGTGGCGCGCAGCAGGCTTTCCTCCCGGGGACCGACCTCCCCGACGGGGAAGGTACGCGCTGCGTCCGCCACCCACCCGTCGAGCGTGACGCCCACGTCGATCGAGATGACGTCCCCGCCCTGGAGGCGGTAGCGCCCAGGGATGCCGTGCACCACCATCGCGTTGGGGGAGGCGCAGATCGAGCCGGGGAAGCCGCGAAAGCCCTTGAAGGTGGGGGTCGCCCCGTGGGAGCGGATGAACCGCTCAGCCGCGGTGTCCAGCTCCTCGGTGCGCACGCCGGGGCGGATCCTGCCCTCCAGCAGCTGCAGCGTCTGCACGAGGATCGCGCCCGCCGCCGCCATCTTCTCGATCTCCGCGGGGGTCTTCTTGATGATCACTCATCAAGCTTAGTTGCTAGTGCTCACGCCTCTAGGCGTCGCTGAGCAAGCGAGGCGAGGACGCAAGGAGCGTGGCGTGCTCAGCACGCGAGCGACTGAGGACAACGCATCGCGCCGCTCAGCGGCGTCTAGAGCTTGTCCTCGAGCCGCAGCGTCGCTAGCGTCGCGCGGATGTGGTTGTGCACCTCGTTCGGGTTCCTGCTCCCGTCGAAGCGGCGCAGCAAGCCCGCCCGGTCGTAGTAGCCGATCAGCGGCGCCGTCTGGGCGTGGTAGACCTCCAGGCGGTGCAGGATCGTCTCCTCCCTGTCGTCCTCGCGCTGGATCAGCCGCGAGCCATCCTGGTCGCAGATGCCCTCGTGCTTGGGCGGGTCGAACTCCACGTGGTAGATGTGGCTAGGGTTCTTCACGCACACCCTGCGCCCCCCCAGCCGGCGCACCACCTCCCGATCGGGCACCTCGATCAGCAGCGTCGCCGTGAGCCGCCGCTCCAGGCCATCGAGCGCCTCCCCGAGCGCACGCGCCTGCGCCTCGTTGCGCGGAAAGCCGTCCAGCAGGAACCCGTCGCGGGCGTCGTCCGCGCCGAGCCGCTCGGTGATCATGCCCACGATCACCTCGTCCGGTACGAGCTCGCCCGCCTTCATGAACTTCTGCGCCTCCCTGCCCAACTCGGTCCCCTCCGCCACCTGCGCGCGCAGCATGTCCCCCGTGGAAATGTGCGCCAGACCGAAGTCGCTCTGCAAGCGGTCCGCCTGGGTGCCCTTGCCCGCGCCCGGCGGACCGAGGAGGATCAGGTTCAGCTCGGACACGTCACCCGCAGCCTATCCGCTCGCGCCTGATTCGGACTCCTCGGACCTTGCATACACCGCGGCACGCCGTGCGATATCGCCCACGCGCCCGGCCGCGCCAGAAGCCTCGGCCGTGGTGCCACTCTTGGTGCGCACCAACCACGCCTCCCCCTCCCCCTACTCTCCTTACTTCAAGAACCCCTCGTAACTTCGCATCATCAGCTGCGCCTCGAGCTGCTTCATTGTTTCCAAAGCCACCCCGATCACGATCAGCAGCGAGGTGCCCCCGAGCTGGAGCTGCACGTGGGTGCGATCGAACAGGATCGTCGGCAACGCCGCCACCGCCGCGAGGAACAGCGCGCCGGGGAACGTCAGGCGCGCGAGGATGCGGTCGAGGAATTCCGCCGTCGGGCGACCCGGCCGCACGCCGGGGATGAACCCCCCGTACTTCCTGAGGTTGTCCGCCTGGTCCACCGGGTTGAAGGTCACCGCCGTGTAGAAGTACGTGAAGACGATGATGAACAGCGACTCGCCCACGATGTAGTGCCAGCCGTTGGGGTTGAAGAAGTCGGAGACCTGCGTGCCCCAGTGGGTTTTGACGAGCTGACCGATCGTCGGCGGGAAGGCCATGATGCTGGCGGCGAAGATCACGGGAATCACGCCCGCCATGTTCACGCGCAACGGCAGGTAGGTCTGGCCGCCCTCGCTGGTGCGCCGCCCGATCACGCGCCTGGCGTACTGCACGGGGATCCGCCGCTGGCCCTCCATCACGAACACGATCGACGCCACCACCACGAGCACGAGGAACGGCATCATCACCTTGAACACCTGGTTCTGGCTGGTCCACCACGTCTGGATTCCTGTCGGCAGCCTCGAGACGATCGAGGCGAAGATCAACAGCGAGATGCCGTTGCTGATCCCTTTCTGGGTGATCAACTCGCCGATCCACATCAACAGCACGCAGCCCGCGGTGAGGCACACGACGATCAGGAAGATGTGGGGGAAGTCGAACTTGGTCACCACCGATTCCCCCGCATTGGCCTGCAGCGAGTGGAACAGGAAGACGTAGCCGATCGACTGGGCAAAGGCGAGGCCCACCGTCAGGTAGCGCGTGTACTGGGTGATCCGCGCCTGGCCCACCTCGCCTTCCTTGGAGAGCTTTTCCAGCGACGGTATGACCACCTGCAGCAACTGCAGGATGATCGAGGCCGTGATGTAGGGCATGATCCCCAGCGCGAAGATCGCGATTCGCGAGAGGCTCCCGCCGGAGAAGAGGTTGAGCAGGCCGAGGATGTTCGACCCGCCGAGCTGCTTCTGGATACTGTTGACCGCGGTGAGGTTGACGCCCGGCACGGGGATGTGCGAGCCCAGGCGGTAGATCAGCAGCATCGCTGCCGTGAAGCCGATCTTCTTCCGGATGTCCGGAACCTGGAAGGCGTTGAGGATCGTGGCGAGCATCGCAGGCGATTTTGACAGAAAAAAGAGGGGCCCGGCTCGGCGGCCTCCGGCCGACTGCGCCACCCTCTAGGCCGAGATCGCGCTTCGCGTGCTGGTCTTCTCAGGAAAGTCTCTAGGAGCCGGTGGTCTCACCGACCACCACGCAGCTTCCACCGGCCGCCTCGATGCGCTCGCGGGCCGTGGCGCTGAAGGCGTCCGCGTGGACCGTCAGCGCCTTGCCGAGCTCCCCCTTGGCGAGCACCTTGACCGGCACCCCCTTGCGCGTGCCGAGGCCCTTGGAGCGCATCGCCTCCAGGGTGACCTCCGCGCCCGCCTCGAAGCGGCTGTCGAGGTCGCCGATGTTCACCGCCTGCGTGTGCGTGCGGAAGGGCTCGAACGGCATCGACTTCTTCATGTGCGGGCCCCTGAGCTTGCGCATCCGCATGTGGATCGGCATCTGCCCGCCCTCGAAGCGGGCGCGGCTCTTGGCGCCGGAGCGCGACCCGTAGCCCTTCTGCCCGCGGCCGGCGGTCTTGCCGGTGCCCGAGCCTTCCCCGCGCCCCACGCGCTTGCGGGGCCGGCGGCTGCCGGGGGCCGGCGCGAGGCTGTGCAGCCCGATGCGTGGCTCCTCGCTCACTTGCCCTCCTGCACTTCCACGAGATGGCGCACCGCGTGCAGCATCCCGCGCGCCTGCGGGCAGTCCTCGACCTGCACCGTATGGCCGATGCGGCGCAGGCCCAGCGAGCGCAGCGTGTCGAGCTGACGCTTGTTCGAGCCGTTGCCGGAGCGTCGCTGGATGACCGTGAGGGCGCCCATCAGGCCGAGGCCTCCTCCGTAGCCTCTGCGGACGGCGGTGTCTCCGTCTCGCCCTCGGCGACAGCCTGCGGCGGCTCGGTGGCCTCGGCGGCGGCGGGAGTCCTCGCGTCAGCTGGAGCAGCCTCGCTCGCCGCGGTCCCAGCGGACGCCTCTCCCTCCGCGGGCTCCGCCGCGCCTTCGACGGGCTTGTCGGCAAGGCCCAACACCTGGTTGATCGTGAGGCCGCGCAACCGCGCGACCTCCTCGGGCCTGCGCAGCTCACGCAGGCCGGTCACGGTGGCCTTCACGAGGTTGATCGGGTTCTGGGTGCCGAGGCTCTTGGAGAGGATGTCGTGGATCCCCGCGAGCTCCAGCACCGCACGCACGCCGCCGCCGGCGATCACGCCGGTGCCGGGGGCCGCGGGCTTGAGCAGCACACGCCCGGAGCCGAAGATGCCGGTGGTCTGGTGGGTGATCGTGCTGCCGTGGCGGGGGACGCGGAAGAGGTCCTTCTTGGCGCGCTCCACGCCCTTCTGGATCGCGAGCGGAACCTCGTTGGCCTTGCCGTAGCCGACGCCCACCACTTCCCGTTCGTCACCCACCACCACAAGTGCGGTGAAGGAGAAGCGCCGCCCGCCCTTGACGACCTTGGCGACACGGTTGATCTCGACGACCCGCTCCTGGAGGTCCAGGCCGGCGGGGCTCACGGAGCGATCTGTGGAGAACGTGGTCATGGCGAAGGCGAGAGGGTAGCGGGGTGGCGAGCGACGGAGAGGTGTGGTGGAGGCGGAGGTCTGATGTTTGAGAGAGGTGGGCGGGGTTCTAGACGGTGATTCCCGCCTCGCGCACCGCCTCGGCGAAGGCGCGCACGTGGCCGTGGTAGAGGTAGCCGCCGCGGTCGAACACCGCTTCGGAGACGCCTCCCGCCTTGACGCGCTCGGCGAGCAGCGCGCCGGCACGGGTGGTGCGCTCGCCTTTGGCGAGCTTGCGCAGCTCTGGCTCGTACCAGTTGACCGCCGCGAGCGTGCGGCCGGAGATATCGTCGATCGCCTGGGCGGAGAGCCCCTTGTTGGAGCGGAACACCGAGATCCGTGGCCGCGTCGCCGTGCCCGCGATCTTCGCGCGCACCCGGCGGCGGCGCTTCAGCCGGCGCTGCTCCTTCGTCAGCAGCGTCATGCCCTCTTGCCGACCTTCCTGGCCACGTACTCGCCCTCGTAGCGGATGCCCTTGCCCTTGTAAGGCTCCGGCGGGCGCTGCTTGCGGATGATCGCGGCGGTCTCCCCCACCAGCTGCTTGGAGATGCCTTTCACCACGATCCGCGTGGGCTGGGGCACTTCGAACTCGATCCCTTCAGGCGCCGGGATCGGGACGGGGTGGGAGTAGCCGACGGCGAGCTCGAGGTTCTTGCCCTTCAGCTGCGCGCGGTACCCGACGCCCTGGATCTCCAGGCGCTTCTCGTAGCCCGCGGTGACGCCCTGCACCATATTGGCCACCAACGTGCGGGTGAGGCCGTGGAGCGCGCGGTGCTCGCCGCGGTCGGTGGGGCGAGAGACGAGCAGCTGCTCGCCCTCCTGGACGACCGCGATGTCGCGGTGGACGCGCTCGGAGAGCTCGCCTTTGGGGCCCTTCACGCTGACCGACTCCGGCTCGATCGCAACAGTCACGCCGGCCGGCACGGGGATGGGCTGTCTTCCGATCCTGGACATCGGCCTACTTGCCGCTTCGGGGGCGCGGGGGTCGGGAGCGAGCCATCTCGATTACTAGGGGCTGGGGCATCTCGATCACCAAACCTGGGCGAGGACCTCGCCGCAGACGCCCTC
>JBOGYA010000017.1:0-20792 GCA_050696515.1 Solirubrobacteraceae bacterium | reverse complement strand
AGACGGCGGTGTTCGGGGTTGTCGCACTCGGCGCGTTGGCGCTCGAACTCCTCCCGCTCGCGGAGCGCCCCCACGATCGCCGCGCCATGCCCGCCCGCCACCATTTCGTGCATCACGTCCACGATCCCCGCCGGGACCATGACGCCGCTCTCGCCGGCAGACATCAGCGCTCCGGGGTGTACGCCCAGGCCCGCCGCGAGACGTTCAATGGACGCAAGCCGCGGCTCACGGTGCCCGTGCTCCATGCGCCCGATCGCCGTGGGGTGCACTTTGGTCTCGTGGCCGAGATCGTCCTGCGACATGCCGCGCTGCTCGCGCACCACGCGCAGGCGCCGCCCGAACGCGACGGCCGCGGCCCGCTCCTCCTTGCGCATCGTTCAGTCCTCCCCGTCGGTGGGAAGGTGACCGAAGTGCTCCCGGAACTCCCTGGGGGTCAGCCTGCGCTCCCCACCGACCTCTTCCGTTTCCTCCTCGCAGGCGATCATCAGCTCCCAGAGCGTGAGACCGAGAGCTTCCGCGAGCGGGAGCATCGTTTCCACCACCTTGGGGTTACGGTGCCCCCGCTCGAGTTCGGACAGGTACGCCGGGGTCATCCCGGCGTCGCCCGCGAGCGCCCTGATGCTGAGCCCGCGTGCCTCGCGCAACCGCCGCACCGTGCGGCCGCGACGCCGGGAGTTCGGCGTCGGTTTCATCCGTCCCCCAGGCCCGCGGCGGACATGAACTCCTCGATCTCTCTCGCGCGGCGCTGCGCCCTACGGCGCTGTCCTGCGCCGCCGGGCTTCGAATGGTCCCTATACATCAATCCCCGCTCGCAGTCCAGCCGCTCGCGGAGCGCCGCCGCTACCAGCGCCCCGCGGCTCTCGCCCAGCTCGACCTTCACCCGCACCGCCGGGTGCGCGCGCACCCACCCAACCTGATCGAGTAGCGCCCTGTAGGCGTCGAGGTTCTCGAACAGCTCCCCTTCGATCTCCTCGCCTCGATAGATGCGAGCAGAGCTCTCGATCTCCCCGGCGCACTCCGCGAGCTCCTCGACCAAGACCGCCCGCAACAAGTCCACAAACCCCGCAGGGACCGTGATGGTGTCGCCCGTCGCCTCGGCGCTCACTGCCCGCCCTCCGCGGCCTCGACCCGATCGAGCAGGCCCAGCAGCGCCTCGCGGCGCGTCTCTACCACCCCCTGCTCCTCGGCCGGCAGGCTCTCCAGCACGCCGGTTTCCGCCTCCAACTCCTCCCTCAGGGCCGCAACCAGCACGTCTCGGTGCTCAGCTACTGGGAGCGTCACGGGCTCGGCGCCGTCGCCCGCCCAGCCGACCTGCCAATCCAGCAGCGCCCGCGTGTGGTCCAGCAGCTTCAGCGCCTTCGTGTAGCGCTCCTTCCCGTCTTCGCGGTTACGCCGTTCAACCGTTGTGGCCACGTCTTCGCACGCGGCCTGCAATGTCAGGTAGAGCCCGCCTCGTAGCAGTCCTACGAGCGGGCGGGGGATGGTGATAGTCCTCATCTCCGGTTCCTCCTTGTCGTTGGAGGCACCGAGGACTGCTCTTGGCGAGGGAGGCACCCGTTCGGGTTGGGTAGGGTGTCTGACGCGCCGGGAGTGTCAGCTCTCGGTGCCACGCGGGGCGGCTGCTACTGGTGGCGCGCCCCGCATCTCTGTTTCGGGTCCCGGGCATCATATCATGTCCGACGTATACGTCAGAGCGTATTTGACGGCTCGCATAGACTGGAGCGTTTAGCCCTGGCAGGCTACGCGCCATGCCATCCCACCCAGCAGATGCCGACCATGCGCTCGCCGCGGCGATCCGGCGCTTACGCAAAGAGCGTGGGCTTACGCAGGAAGAACTCGCGCACGCAGCGGGCGTCACGTTCGGCACGGTTTCAAGGCTGGAGCTGGCCCAGGGCGAGCCCGGATGGATGACCGTCCGCAAGATCGCCCAAGCCCTCGGCCTGACCCTGAGCGAGCTGGGCACCGCGATCGATGCCGAGGACCCCGCCGCGTCGTAGAGCGCACGGGGCCCCCACGTCTGTGGCGCCGCCAATGGGCACAAACGGGCACAAATCGCGACTTCCGCCCTCCATGCAGCCCTATCCAAGCGAGAGACCGGTGCAAAAAACCGCTATTTTGCAGGCACTTCGTCTATGGACGGGGGCGAACGAAGGTCGAACCTTGGCCGAGCATGGCCTGTCCTGGGCTTTGCTGCCCCCTTTCCGGTGGGTCTTGGGTCGGCCAAGGCCGGGTTGCCACGCCGACAGAGCCTCATAGACCGGCGTTAGGGCGGTGCCTGTGATCTCGGCGTCGGGTCCGACTTCTATGCGCTCGAAGATGGCGAGGTTCATCACACGGCGCTCTAGCGGGGTGCCGTCGCGGTAGACCTCTTGGGGGCGTTGGACTCGGCTTAGCGCTAGGTCGAGGGCATCTTGTACGTCGTCAAGTTGCGCTGTGGCGGTTGCGCGTAGGCGTTTGGCGGCGCGTCGCTCGGCCTTGAGCTTGTCTTGCTCTGCTGCAAAGACGTTCTCGGATACGAGGTCTTGGTAGTAGAGCTGCACGAGCTTTTCCTGCTTGGCCTCGATCTGCGCGAGCGTTCGCTCGTGGCGCTCGGCTTCGTGCTGGATCACGCCGGTTCGCTCGGATAGCTCTCTGCGTAGCTCAGCCCGTATCTGCTCTTGGACTTTGGGCGGGATGACCAGCGTGGAGTAGACATGCTCGATGACGTGTTCCTCGGTCGCTTCGACGGAGTAGTGGCTGCTTGCGCACTGGATCGTTCGACGCCGGACGGTGCGGTTGTTGCAGCAGAAATATTCGTACTGCCGTCCGCTGCGTCCTCGGTGGCGACCGTAAAGAAGCCGACCCAGGCACTCGTTACAGAAGATGCTGCCGCGTAGATAGTGCTCATGCTTTTGTGGGCGTTCGCCGCTGACCCGAGCGCCGGCTAGGAGCATTTGCACGCGGTCGAAGGTATCCGGGTCTACGAGCGGCTCGTGTTTGCCTGGGTATCGTTCCCCATTCCATTGCACGATTCCCGCGTAGTACGGCTTTCTGAGCATCTGTTGGACGCGGCTGGCGGATAGCGGCCGTTCAGGGTAGCGCCGGGTGCCGCAACTGCGCAGACCCTCCTGCTCTAGATGGACCGCCAAATCTCGAACAGACCACTGGCCTGTGGCGTAGAGTGAGAACGCGACCTTGATAAGTGGCGCTCGCTGCTCGTCCACGATGACGCTGCGTATGTCTTGGCTGCCAATCAGCTCACGCTTTGACAGATAGCCGATAGGTGGCTTGTGTGGTGTGCCGCCCTGCTCATGCTTGCGACGCAGCCCCTTCATAATCTCGGTAGCGAGATTGTTTGAGTAATACTCGGCGAAGGCGGCGAGCATCCCGTGCATGAGCTGGCCCGCTGGTGTCTCGTCAATGTTCTCCGATGCTGACACCAGTTTTATGCCCATGCCGACGAGCTTCTGGTAGAGCGTGGCGTCATCAAGGCGGTTACGGGCGAGGCGGTCTACCTTGTGGACGATCAGGTACTTGACGCGGAGTGTCGGCAACTCCTTGAGCATGTATTGCAAGGCTGGGCGGTCGTCCGTCTTGGCTGTCTCGGCTCGCTCGACGTATACCTTGGCGACCTTTGCGCCGCGCTGCTCAGCCTCACGTTCACATGCTTGCACCTGTGCAGGTATTGAGTAGCCGTCCTCGTCACCATCACGGCCTAGCTGCCCGGTGCTGGAGACGCGGACATAGATCGCTGCGGCGTCTATGACCTCGGTCTCCGAATTAGGTTGTTGTAGCTTTGTTTGGGACATACAGTTCCTCCTTTCTAGTTACTTAGTGTTAAAGATCTTCCCGCTGATGGGTGGGTGTGGGCAAGGTGTTTGTTGGTGGCGCAGGCCGGTCAAGGTGTGTAGCCCTGACCGGCCCGCTTGTCTCACTTCAATGCCTCCAGTCGCTCGGTGATCGCGGTCTTGCGCTCGGTCGCGCTGGCTTTGAGCGCTTCATGCTCGGCCTTGGCCTCACGGGCTCGCTCGCCTGCCGTCTCGACCTCTCGGTCAATCGCTGTAATGGATCGTTCAAGGGCGGCACGGGCGTCGGCCAGCGCGTCCTCTGGGGTTGTCTCGCGCCTGCGGGGTCGGCCTTTGCCGTTGCCGGTGGCTCCGCGCGAGTACGAGTAGTAGCTGCCACGGATGCTGTTGACTGGCTGCCCGTAGTCGGCTGCGACCTGCTTGAAGGCGTCGGGACGCTCCGCGCCGCCCTCGATGAGCGTGTTGACCTTCTCGTAGACCTCTTGGGCCTTGGTCATGGGTACTGGCCTCCTTGGAAGTGAATGACTTGGACGGCCAGCAGAAAGAAGCACTCGCCCCCTTCCGCCGGCCGGTGGGCCATCCACCGCAAGGGTCATGCGCTCCGCTCCAGCCGGTCGCGGGTGAGCTGCACGTACTTGGGATTCAGCTCGATACCGAGCCAGTCCCGGCCGTACCGACGAGCTACCAGTGCGACCGTGCCACTTCCCATGAATGGGTCGAGCACGAGGCCGGGGCGCGTCGCCGCCCCACAGCTACACGGCACGAGCGCGCGGGGTTGGGACTGCCCGTCCACGAGCCGGACGGGATGGCGGGCACGTTGCCAGGGCTTGTCGCAGCGGGTGCAGACCTTCTCGGGACAGGTGGCGAGGATCGGGCGACGGATCAGCTCGGCGGGGAAGCTCGCGCCATGACCCCGGACACGAGCGCCCGCGATCCGCCAGGCGTCGCCGGGGTTCTTGCCCAATGGATGACCACGCAGCCCCTCGCGGCCGAGGCGGGTAAGACCGCTATGGCCGTGGTCACGCGCGCCGTGGCAGGCGCGGCGATCCGGTGTCGGCCTGGGCCGGGAAGCCTCGCCTTTCGCCAGTGGTTCGCGGATCGCGTCAAGATCGAAGAAGTAGCGGCGCTCGCGCACGAGCAAGTAGACGAACTCCCAAGACTGAGTGAGCCGGTCGGCCGCCGATGACGGCAACGGGTTGGGCTTCGTCCAACTCAAGCGGTTGCGTATCAGCCAGCCGTCGGCGAGTAGTGCTTGCGCCAGGCGCTCGGGACCAAGCAGCAGCGACTTGGCGGGCGCTCCTTCGCTCGGACGGGAGGCATACACGTCGCCGACGTTCAGCCAGAACACACCCCAAGGCACCAGCACCCGCGCAATCTCGGCCGCGACCGCCCGTAGGTGCTCCACCCACTCGTCTACATGGGTTTCTTGGCCGAACTCCTGCGCGCCTCCTTGGTAGGAGCGGACTTGGAAGTAGGGCGGGCTCGTCACAACGCAATCCACCGAATCGTCGGGAAGCGTTCGCAAGACCTCCAGCGCGTCTCCTTGGATGACCTTGTTGCGCGGCCTCATGAGTGCGCCTCCGCGGCAAGGAACGAGACAGCCTCATCCAGCAGGCAGATTGCAAACAGACGGTCGGCCGGAGCCGAGAGACGGCGCAGTACATCGGCAATCTGTTCGGCACGACGAACGTCCGGCACCGCCCACAGCACGCGAGGATGCACCGGCTCGCTGGCGGATCGGTAGAAGGCAAGATGCCGGAGAGCCTTGGCGCGAATGGTGGCGCTCGCCTCGGTCGCTAGGTCCACCTCGATCAGCCAGCGGTCCTCGCTGACGCTGCCCGCGCCGACCCGGACGAACAGGTCGGGCTTGAGCACAATGCGACTGCCTCCCGTGCCGATGAAGCCGCGCCAGCAGGCCGGCTCGAACTGTGTCTCGATCAGCTCGAGGACGCCTTCCCGACTGGCCTCATGCAGCGCCACCACGAGCTCGGTTGCCGCCAGCGTGTGTTTGACGTAGCGCTCGCCCGGTGTGCCGAGCCGCTTCTGAGTGAGCCCGCGCCGGGCGAGCAGCTTCACGCCGGCGACACCGACGCCGTAAACCAGGGTGTCGCTGCCGCCATGAAGCCCGCCGACAGTGCGGGACGGGAGCGGATCAAGCACCCTATTGTCTGCCAGATGCTTGAGTGCGCGGCGGCCGGCGCGGGCAGCCGCCGTATCGCGGTCGCTGGTCTGCCAGAACCGTCTGACCAACTGCTTGCCGCTCGCCAAGCGGCACTCGCTGACGAAGTTCAGCACGCACCAATCACCCTCGACGAGCCGTGAGCTAATTGTTTCGAGACGGGTGGCTGAGAGTCGCAAGGGATAGCCGAACGGAGAGTCATTCGCCGCTCTTACGGCGACAGAACCCCCGCCAGCATTGGGCGTATCGGCAGGTGTGCTCGACGCGATGGGTCGAGCGATGGGACGCCTCATGCGCCCCTCCCGGCACGACCAAGCGGCCTGTCATCTGTGTTGCCACCGTCGCTTTCGATGCGGCGCAGCAGTTCCTGCTCGACCTCGCGGGGATCGCAGCCATACAGCTCAGCGGAGCGGGCACGGATCACGGCTGCTCCGTGGCCTGCCGGGGGTAGCGGCTCGGTGCGGCCGGTGACGATCGCCACGCCGCTGTCACGCCCTGCCGCGTTGATGCGGGCGGCCACCTCGAAGCGGCCGAGCGACATCACGTCCTGGGCGCTCAGGCCGGGAAGCTCGCGGGCGATGCGGGCCACCTCGTCGGCCCCAGCGCGGAACGTGACGAGGCTCGCCACGTTGCCGGTCAGCGAGGCTCGCGTGCTCTCGGGCAGACGCGCGAGCGCCTGGGTTGCGACCACTACGCCGCAGCCGAGTCCACGGGTGCGCTCGAAGAACAGCTCAAGCCCGACAGGCAGATGGCTGACGGATTGCAGCTCATCGAAGTAGAGGAACACCGGCCGGCGCTGCGCAGGCGGAATCGCAACGCGCTTCTCGATCGCGGCCCAGACGAGATAGGTCGTGATCGCGCCGAGAAGATGTGCGGCGGACTCGCCGAGCGTGCCGGGGGCGAGCGACACCATCAGCCACTTGCGTTCAGCCAGCAGTCGCCCGATGTCGAGCTTCGGCTCTGGCTGGTTGAGGACCGCCCGCAGAGCGGGCCTTGAAAGCAGCGTCGTGATGCGTGAGATCGCCGGGGCGATGTGCTGGTACTGCTCGGCTGTGCTCAGCGCCTCGTAGCTCTGCCACTCGGCGCGGCGGATGGGATCACGCACACGGGCGATGGCGGCACGTCTCAGTCCAGCGTCGGAGTAGAGCCTCAGCCAGTCCGAGAGGACCGGGTTCGGCAGGTCCGCGACGGTGCGCAGCCCGAGACGTAGGTACTGATCTATGCGCGGTCCCCAACCCTCGGAGATACCCCGCAGCACGGAGAGGATGACCTCGCTGCGCAAGTCGGGATCGCCCGCGCCGAACAGATCAAGGCCCGGCACCGGGCCACCGGCCGCAGGGTCGAGCACGACGATGCGGTCCCGGTCAGCGGCCGGTACGCGGTTCAGTACCTCGTCAATCAGGTCGGCCTTGGGATCTATAAGGACGCCGCCATAGCCCGCCGCGAGATCGTCCAAGACGCCACGGGCGAGAACCACGCTCTTGCCCGAGCCGGTCGGCCCGACTACCGCCAGATGATGCAGTGCCGCCTCAGCCGACAGCGCCACCGGGCGAGTCCCTACCGGATCACGGCCCGCGAACAGTCGTCTGCCCTGGCGGGCGACGCCGGAAGGCACCAGCAGCTCACGCGAAGCGCCAACCTCGACACCGGGCACCACATCATCACCGAGCGGGAAGCCGAGGAGCGGCAGCAGTTCGGTGGCGCTCAACCAGCCACTTGACCGCGTGGTGTGCGGCACGCTCGCCAGGCTGCGATTGCCGCGTCCAACGGTCCCACGAATACCGGGAGTGCGCCCGCGCCGGCTGCGTACGCAATCAGCAACGTGGTCGAGCAGTTCCCGCGCTCGCGCACTTCCGGCGGCATGGACGAGCACCAGTCCGCTCGCGGCAAAGCCGGGCTCAGCCAGCTTTGTGCGCCAGAGTCGCGCCAGCTCCTTCGTCTCGCGGTCCTCGGGATCACGGGTAAAGGCAGGGCGGGGCGTGCCCGGCCTGAGTGCCCAAGAGACCACTACCTGCTCGTCGCCTCGGAGCGTGGCGAGCCCGGAAAGCAGAGCACGCGAGGATGCCTCCGCCTCATCGCTGCGCAGAAGGGTGGGAGTCGGTACGAACAGGCGCATAGCGAGCGTGGCAGTACCGGTAGGCGGTGGCGTCTCGACCAAGCGCAGGCCGGGCATGGTTGCGACAAGGCCGCTCAGGACCGACGTGGTGCCGGGCACCAGAAGATGGTGCTTGATGCCGTCGGCGCTCGCTACGACGGACGCGACCAGCTCCACCCGGTCGGGAAGTCCCGACAGACCGGCCAGCGCCGTGCGGGCCTTCGCCGGATCAAGAGATACCGGGAACCGAGCCGACAGACGCGCTCTGTCGCGTCTCATGGCTGCGTCCAGCCGGTGCTCTCGGGCCATGATGACGGTGATTAGTGCGGTGCCGCCACTTGCGGCGAATACCGCCGGGGTGAGGTCAGCGTTCATTTGCTTTCCGTTCCCGGCGCTTGGCCTTTTCCTGTGCTTCGCGTTCTCGCTTTTCGCGCAGTATGCGCTTGGCTTGCAGCCAATAAATTAGGGCGAGCTGCTCGGTGTCAATCTCGTCCCGTCTCACTCCCTTTACCTTGATACGTTTGGATCGTGTCACGCTAAATGCACCTCCTTTCTCGATTAGTTGTTACATGGTTGACCTCCTTGTTTGGTTGGTATCTCAAGTATCTCCCGTGCCTCCGTGTTCGGTCTTTGTTCGGTATTCCAGTTTCAAGCGGAATGGATTACTGCTTTGCTGGCAATCTGCACAGATCGCTGCTGATCGCTACCGGGTGTAAAACCACACCGCTCGCAGGCCGCCAGCGACAATCCCGACAACGAGCACCAACGGCACCAGCGCACTGATGATCTGAGCGATCCGAGCGCCAACGGTGGCGATCGCCACCACCAGCGCGAGAACGACCAGGAGAACGGAGGCGAGCTTGGTCATACCAACGCACCGCCGCCGCCCGGCAGCTCCTCCATAGCGGCATCGAGGAAAATGACCGCTGTGTCGCGTTCGACCCCTGCGTTAGCCGCGGCTTCCCGGCTCTGTTGGAGCGCCCGGCGAAGATCAGCGTTCTCCCGCGCTAGGTCTCGGTTCCATTGGCATACGCGCCGTATCTGCTCGCTCTCGGTCATGGCCGCCCCCTTCTTTCGGCGCGATCCATGCTGGCAAGCGTCTGGCGGCGAATCTCCGACATTCGCCGCATTGAGCGGACGGTACGTTCGGCGTGGCGCCGGCGCTCGTGCATCATGCGCTGCTCGGGGCTCATGCTCGCCACCCGGACGAGCAGGAACAAGAGGATCATCAGGAGCCCCGCTGCTGCGACAGCGGCGTTCCCGATGACGAGGACCAGGGCGAGCACTAGAAACCACCCTCGGTCAGACGGCGTAGCTCGTGCTTGAGGGCACGAAACCCCTCTTCGCCAAGTTCGGCAAAAGCCTGGGCGCCGTACTCGTTGGCTTGGGTGCGCCGTACGACGTCGCGGACGATCTCATCGCACGCCTCAAGCGCGTGATGGGTGGCGAGCTTGGTATCGCTCATCTTGGCCACCACGAGGCTTCGCAGAGCTTCGTCTTGGGCGCGCGCAAGGAAGGCGTCCCCTTTGATCGTGGCGAGCTGCTTGCCACTCGCGCGGTCGGTGCTAAGGCCGCCGAGGAAGGACGAGCGGAGGACGGGATGGTTGGACATGCTGGCTCCTTGTCTGAGAATTGGGTATGCCCGTCTCAGTCAACAGCCGTCGTTGACTCAACCTAACCCGTATTGGGCGTACCATTTCGGGCGCAATGTCGGAGCAATTGAAGGCGGGTATAGCCGCCGCGATTCAGGTGTTGGCCGAAGACCACGGCGCCACGATCGAGGCCGTCACTTCTCAGGCTGAGCTGATGGCGTTGGGATGCGTGGTGGCTGACGCCAGCGCAATCGAACGTGCCGCGCCAAGCCTCGATGTTGTCGGCGGTGTGCTTGTGCGGCTTCTCGAAGAAGCGGCCAACTCGCTGGAGGAGCACCCCGACGCTAGAACGGTGCCGAACCGTGCAGCGGCCGCGCGGGCAGCGCTCGGCCTCTATCCAGGCACGCAGGGTAAACCGCTACGCGGCCGCCGTGGTACACCGGGGCGACTTGGGGCAGTCGCGGAATGGTTGAGGTATCAGCCGGACAGTCTGTTCAAGCCGCGGCAGGACGGCCGAAGCCCATTTGGTGCGCTCGTTGAGGACATGGCGGAATACCTCGTCAGGCGCGAGATTGCTTATCTCGTCAGCGAGCAGCGTCGCGCTCAGCAGGCCCGACGTCCGCCGCTGGAGTCAGCAATGCGGGTTGATTGGCTACCGCGATTCGAGCGCTACTACGCTATGTGGTCCTATGTCGCTGGTATCCGCTATGACGTTGAGCTGGCCGTGGCGGGCAAGCGAGACAACAACGCAGCCGATTTCGATTACTTTGCTCGTAAGTCGCTGTGGTACTACGGGTGCTTTGTCCGCGAGCTGGAGGACTTCACTCGTAGAAAGGGCGGCCTGTGGATCATGCCCGATCCCACGGCAGAGCAGATAATCGCCGATGCCGTTTGGATGCTGCGAAGGCCGACCCCGCTCACCGAGCTTGACGAGTCATTGCTGCGTATCGCTGTCGTGGGTTGGGACGAGATGGCGATTTTCACGCAAGCCACCCATACCGATAGCGCGCTGCGGGGTCTCGCTGATAACTGGAGTAGATGGATTGAATCCTGCGACTGCTCCAACCCGAAACGACCCCGCAAACAATGCACGGTACATCTATGTACGAGTTGGGCTGCATCATTCATGGACGCACTTGACCAACAGTGGGATTTGCTCGCGGATTGGTATGACGTGCCTCGGCCACAGTCCGTGGTCAATCCACCAAAGCTAGCGCGTTGACCCGGTAACTTTATTCCTCACTACAACTCGGATCAGATCGAAAATGACCTACGACACCCCTAAGCCTCATTACAATGCATATACGCAGTATGCGCTGTTTGAGATGGTGAATCCGCTTGCTGTCGTCAATGCGTATGCGGAGGAGCTTGCTAGTGAACAGTTTGGCGAGTCAATTGCAATATGGCCTGACGAACACGCCTGGTTCTACACCTGCGACCTTAGCGAAGGCAAAGATCACAGTTTTGTCGGACTGTGGGTGGCGGGAGACGGCGACGGGCAGTTCCTATTTGTTCAGACGCTGTGGGACGATGACTGGACTGTTAGTGCGTGGACAAACGACAATAAGCGTTGGACCGTTCAGTGGGCGTTTCGTAACGCCTGCGAGCGATGGTCAGGAGATGGGCTGCTCGTGCCGCCGCAGGGTAATGATAGCGGGAACCCCCTTGGTGGTGAATACGCAAAGTCATTCGTGGACAGCTTTATAAATGATCGCGGGGGCCAGTTTCTTGGCCCCTCGGTCTGGGAGGAAATAGCTACGAGCTGGGAAGAACAGTAAAGGTGAGGCTTCTCCCCGCAACATAATCGTTGCGGGGAGAAGCTAAGGAGCGGTCGCCGCCAATCACGAGCGCGTGGGACTATTCAGCACCTTGCGGTACCGCCACCTAGCCCAGCGATTGCAGAGCGGCAAGCAGACGAACTGGAACCGCGAAAGGTTATCCGGCCCATCATGGCTGTAAAGCCGCTTCCACCACCAGCGGTTACGCCAGCGAACATTTACACCGCGGTATGCCTGCGCCATGCCTTCGTTGAAACCTTCCGCGTAAGCGGATTCCACCCGCCTGACCAACAGCTTGTCCCCAGGGTCAACAGGGGGTAGTGTGGAATCCACGTAGTAGGTAAGTGTTGTTGTACTTGGCTCCAGAAAGCGAGGCCGCCTTCTGACGGCATGGTAAATGGCGCGAAAAATCCGGCCGATAATTCGCATAGTGATGTACTCCCTTCTCGTGATCTCGACGCGAGCCCGTTAGTGGGCTCGCGTGAAACCGCGAAAAGGACCACGATCTATAATGTCACCACTAAAGTAGTAAATAGTCAATAGTTTTGTGGCAAGCTCCACAGGCTCATCGGGGACAACCCGCAATCATCTACCTCAGCGTGCCCGTACTGTTGCCAATACCGCATCGGCTCCTGCCGGCAGCGATGCCCGAGACGAAACGCCGCCATGCGCCCCGATCGTCACCGGGGCGCTGTGCTGGCCCGTGGCTCCGTTGCCTTCATACCAAGCGATGGTGGCGCTACAGATTTCTACCTTGGAGTTGAGGATTTTGACTTCGATCTGAGCGCTGTACGGTCCTGGTTCTGCGCCGGTCACTTTGAGTTTTACGCTGAAATCCCGCTTGTCGCCACCTTCGCCCACGCCGTCCCAGGTGTTTATCAGCGTGCAGCCGGAGGCGGGACGAGTGCTCGCCGCCTTCTTGACGCGCCGTTCGCAGGCGGCGCGCGCTCTGCGATTGTGCTTGAACTGCGCCCGACACTGAGCGAGCGTCTTTGGCGTGGATGCGGCCTGCCCGGTCTCGATGGGACTATGCGCCTGCGACGAGCTGGCGGCCAGGACCAGGCCCATGACCGCTATGAGGGAGCCGACCGCGAGCGCTCCCAGCCTCCGTGATCTTCCGCCTCGGCTTGCTCTCATGCGCCGCTCCTTCTGGTCTAGAGGGCCAATGCGAGCACGGCGACGCCGTGGGGATGGCCGTCGCCGTGCTCGCATTGCTCCCTACTGGAATGTCATAAGCGGGCGACTCTACCGGAATGTCAAGCAGAGGTCTACTGCGATGTCATTGTGCCTGGGTGCTTGGGCCGAAAAGCTGGCTCCATGTCCGCCTCCCCGGCCTTCCAGCTCGCCCTCGGTCTCGCCGTCAAGGCCCGGCGCGAAGAACTCGAACTCACGCAGGAGCAGCTCGACAACAACACCAATCTGCACCAGCGCTGGATCTCCAACGTCGAGACCGGCAAGCGCAACCCCAGCTACGGCAGCCTGCGCCGTCTGGCCGCAGGACTTGACCTCACCGCCTCCGAGCTGCTGGCCCGCGCCGAGCAGATCGAGGCGGGCGGCATCGAGACAATCAACGCCGCTGCGCGCTGACCTCGCGGCCCTTCCGCGTCGCCGAGCTGGTGCAGGCCATCGAAGCGCTGTCGCCGACGCGATCAACTAGGCAGACGAGCCGGGCTCCTGCACCGCTCGCAACTGCGGACGAGACCGAGTGGGAGGAGCGCCTCCCGAGCACCGTCCCCGAGACCTCAGCCACGCTAAACGCCTCTTTGAGTACCGCATCAGTAAACTCGGTGATGGCCTCGTTTATCACCCGCGTAGAGTCCTCATACAAACGCTCAAATAGGCCCTGCACATCCGCCTCCGCCAACGTCACCTCATACCGGTCACGCGAACCGGACTGTATCCACTCGATCTGATCGAGTAGCCGCACGGCCTGATCGAACTGCTGGCGCAGCCGCTCGGCCGTAGGAATTTCACCTTCCTCTAGGGCTAGTGCCAGACCCCCGGCTCGCGCTAGATCGCTAACAACAAACCGATACACGGCATCCCGCTGAGCCCGATTGAGAACGAGCGCCATACAACCTCCATCCGGTCGCAGCCAGGCATCCACCCCTGGCCATTTACAAGGAACGACCAATGAAGCCATGCGCCCAAATGAAATGTCAAAATGTGACACCCAGTAACTCACGCGCGCCACGCTGAACAACCGCACTCTGAGGGTGCCCGGCCGCTCCTTGACGACGCTGCGGGCACAGCCCTAGCGTCAGCGACTCCACAAACCAAGCGGCCCCGGCACGGGAGGTAAGCCCGTACCGAGGCCCAGACACAAGGAGCGTGAACCTCCCCATGCCTGATGAACAGCCTACCCACGAGACCGACCCCGCCGAGTACGCCACTGAGGAGACCGTGCTCGACCTATTCCTCTACGGCGACTCCCAACGCCCGCTAACGCTGCACGAGATCGGCCTAGAAATCGGCAGCGAGATAGTCGCCGCAGACGCCATCGCAAACCTCCGCGCGGCCGGACTCGTCCACAAGACCAGCGACGGCTTCCTGTTCGCCAGCCGCGCCGCCGTCCACCACCACAACATCACCCGCTAGCCGCCATGCACGACCCAACGTACAGCGATACCGTCGCCTTCGGGCAACGCCTGCGCGCACTACGAGCCGAGCGTGGCATCTCCCAAGACGTCCTCGCCGAAAGAACCGGCATCCACGCCACGGCGATCGGACGCCTGGAGCGCGGCACACGCGAGCCCCGACTCAAAACGATCCTACGACTCGCCGACGGGCTCAGAACGCAGCCCGGCAGGCTGCTCGACCACCTCGGGGAGCGCAGGCTCACGGCGGAGGAGTTCGAGCAGCGCTTCGGGCACCTACCAACAGACGGCGAGGGCTGACAAGCAGCCCTCAGCCAGCCCGCTACTTGTTCGCCAGCAACGCCTCAATCAGCCGGCGAACACGATCCGCACCACCACACAGAACCGGCCCAGCCCCCTCTCGGGGAACTGGGCCGGTTCGACCTTCGTCAAAATGGTGGAGCTAGGGGGACTCGAACCCCCGACCTCCTGGGTGCGATCCAGGCGCTCTCCCAACTGAGCTATAGCCCCACGCACCACAAAGGCGTGGTTGAGCCAAGTGTAGTGGGGACGGGGCGCTGCTGGAGGGCTGGCGAGGTCCACCGTCAACTCCTTGGGGGCTCCGGAGCGCTCGGCCCTCGGCTGGTCGAAGGAGCCGCCCCGTGCGCCCCAGAGCCCTGTCGAAGGCCTTGCGAAAAGACGCAGCGGATCAGCGAGGTATGGTTCAGCAGCGAATGGGATTGCTCGATGACGCCATCCGCGAGCACCTTGAGCTCAAGCGCTTGCGTGGCGCCGATCCGAGCGAGGTGATCCACGAAGAGCGCGAGGCTTTTGGTCCTGTGCTCCGAGATGGGGACCCTGTTCCCACTGGGCCAGTCTTGGGTTCCGAGATGCGCTCGGCCGCCAGCAAAGGCCATGCGTTCGATGGGGCCCCGGCCCACTCGGCCTCGGGTCTCCCCCGTCTGAGCCAGGAGACCGTGGAGCTGGACATGCGGACAGTCCTGGCGACGGAGTCGATTGAGGGCAACGGCCACGTAGAGCCGGTTCCTTTGCCCCAGTGATGGGCACTGCGCCATCCCGTGCGAGAGTGGAGCCTCCCCTTCCGGAGGAGACCCGTCGAGCGACTCCCTGGAACGGAAGGCACTAGGAAACGTAAGCCTGTCAGTGGGCGACCCCACCAGGAGGTCCTTGCTCGCATACCCGCTCCTCGATGCACAAATGGTGTCGGCCGGGGAATCCTCGGCCGACAGATCACCGCCGTTTGCACCAAACGGTCCACCTGACCGCCGAGCGATGGGAGCACATCATCGACGGCCACCCCTACATGGCCGCGCACTGCGCGGAGGTGCTGCGCGCCGTCCGGGAGCCCACGGAGCGAATCGCGCAGCCACACCCAGGGCAAGACTGGTTCTACCTGGAGGGCGCAGGCCCCAGTCGGTGGCTCAAGGTCGTAATAGCAGTCCGTTGGGAGCATCGTACGGCGTTCCCGAGGAGACGTAAAACGTGAGCATCCAGATCGGCCCATACACCTTCGACCGCGTCCGGCATGACCGCGACGCGGACGTGCTGTACCTCGCCCACGGCGAACCCGCGCGCGCGGTCGACTTCGACGAGACGCCGGAAGGCCACGCCGTCAGCTACGACGCCAAGAGCAAGCTGATCGGCCTGAGGCTGATCGACGTGCGCCGTCTCTTTGAGGAGGCGAAGGGCGGAAGGGTGCTGATCGAGCTTCCGGCGACAGCGGACCCCGCCGAGCTCCAGCTCGCTGTGGCCTGACTATGCTGCGCCCCGCCGCGACCGATACCGGGGCTAAGGTGAATGATCGGTGGTGCCTACCCGCGGCAGCAGCGACACTCAGGCGCCTCCGAGATCGCCGTCACGGCCAGCGCCGGGGAGCGGAAACCAGCTCTATGACAGGTATATTGAGAACCCTGGGGCCATAGCTCAGCTGGGAGAGCGCCTGCTTTGCAAGCAGGAGGTCGCCGGTTCGATCCCGGCTGGCTCCACTTTAAAAAAGCCTGGTAATTGGCCTGTTTTAAGGCCACCGGGACGATGGGACGCCGGCAGGGACGAAGTGGGGACGAAGTAGACGACGGGCAGGTGGCTCGCTGGGGTCGCGGGAGCGACGAGGGGTCAAACCCTCGTCCGGCACCGAGTCGAGATTAGGCGCAGGCGGCAATGATAGCCGGGGATCAGCCCGCAGATGCGACCCCCAGGCGGTCGGCCAGCGCCCGCGGTGTGAGCATCAGCAGAGCGCTCGATGCCGCGTCGAGCAGGTGTCGGTCGCCGGACACGACCGCATCGACGGGGCCTTGAGGTCTGGCGCGAGTTCTGCTCTGCTCTGCCGCCACCAAAGACAATCCGTGGCCGTGCTGAAGCCCGGCGGGTATCTCGTGCTCGTCACCAAGGACATGCGCTCAGGCGGGGCGCTGCGCAACCTCAGCGGCGAGACGATCGCGCTCTGCGAAGCGACCGGGCTGCTCTACTGGCAGCGCATCATCGCGCTGCTCGCCACCGTCCGTGACGCCGAGATCGTGATGCGGCCCTCCTTCTGGCAGACGCTCCAGGTGCGCAAGGCGCGCGCCCGCGGCGACCGGACGCACGTCGTCGCGCACGAGGACGCGCTCGTCTTCCGCAAGCCCGCGCGAGCCGCCGCGGCCGCACAGGCGGCGCCGGCACGGAAGGCGGCCTGAGCGATGGCCGCGACACGCACGGCCGCCCGCAGGACGGCCAAAACAAGCCACCGGACCTGCGTTCCCGGCGCCCGACCGGACCTTCCTGTCAGGACCTTGAGATCGACGCCCGGCTCTGCTCTGATCGAGGGCGATGGCTCGCGATCGATCGAGGTTCCCGGCGTCTTTCTTGATGCCCTGGCGGATGGGCTCGCTCCGCGGCTGGCCGACCGGATGGCCGACCAGCTTGGCCTGCCCGCCCTGTCCGAGGGTTCGCCGTGGATGACGTTCGAGGAGGCCGTCGAGTACACGAGGGTTCCCACGGGCACATTCCGCAAGCTGAGCGCCGACGGGACATTCACCGCTCACGGCGGCAAGCGGAAGGTCTACCACCGTCAGGAGCTCGACTCGGCGTTGGCGGGCTATGCGGGAAGGCGCCAGCGACGCTGAGAAAGGCAGGCCGGCGTGGCTCGTAAGGAGAAGCCGATCCGAGTCGAGCGGGGCCTGTACCGGGCGGGGAGGTCCTATCTCGCGTGCGCATCGCCGCCGGGCTCGGAAAAGGCGAAGTGGAAGACGATCGGCGAGGTCGGCCTCATGGAGGCCCGCCGCGAGCGCGACGCCTGGGCCGTGGAGGTCCGCTCCGGCGGCGTCCCGGCGACCGGCGGCAGGGAGACGGTGAGGGAGGTAGCCCTCGCATGGCTCAGCTACGTCGAACGTCTGGTGGAGATCGGCGAGCTACGCGAGCGCACGCTTGAGTCCTACAAAACCGGGGTGATGCTGCATCTGATCCCCGCCTACGGCCACCGGCGCATCCGCTCGATGACAGCCGATGATCTCGTGGAGTGGCATCGCAAACAGCGTGCCACGAAGGACTCGGTGTGGACGATCCGCGCACGCTGGATGGCGGTCCGGGGCGTCTTTGGCTACGCGGCGCGGCACAACATCATCGCCGCAAGCCCAGCCGACAAGCTGCTGCCGCGCGAGCGCCAAGGAGCTGGCGAACCCCGCCAGCGGTTCCTTTCCCGCGAGGAGATGGACGCCCTGCTCGAACACGCCGGGCCGGCCCTCGCGATCATCGCAACCGCGCTCTTTACAGGGATGCGAGTGATGGAGTCCTCGCGCTCGTGTGGGGCGACATCGACTTCACCGAGGGAGTGATCCATGTGCGGTTCCAGCTCAGCCGCCAGGGCCAGCGAGTTCCCCTGAAGACGAAGGCGGCGAAACGCGACATCGTGCTGATGGAGGCGCTTGGAAAGCTCCTGCGGCGACACCGCCTCGCCGAGGAGTTTTCAACCGACACCGATTTCGTCTTCCAGAGTTCGGCGCCACGCCGGCCGATGACCTACAAGGGAGCGCTGCTCAGCCTGTTCCATGATGCCCGCGACCGCGCGAACCTGAACGACGTGACGTTCCACGCCCTACGACACACCTACGCCTCGATCCTGATTGCGCAGGGCCGGGACGTGCAGTTCGTCTCCCGGCAGCTCGGGCACACCAAGACCTCAACGACGTGGGATACCTACGTGCATCTGTTTGAAGCGCAGCGGCACGCCCAGGGCGCACGGGAGCAGCTCGACGCGGAGTACGGCGGGATGCTGGGAGAAGCCGACGGATGAACGGGGGACCACCAGGACCGAAGACGGAGTGAGGTCTCGACCTGCCGGGCACGAGTTCGGCTCCCGCGAGTGTTTATGTCATCCTGCTGACCTATGTCACGAGCGCACCTGCTAGCCACGATCCAAAACTCCCCACACGCCGCGATCCTCAAACTCAGTGCTAGCGATCTCGACCTGAGTTCCGATGCTATTGAGGGCGAGCTCACTAGCTGGTCGGATGCCGACAATCCTCCTCGATGGTACAGCGAGGTGACCGGAGGTATACGGCTTTCAGGGTGGCGGCTCGGAGGTGCTCATTTTGATGACAGCAAGGTCTGGCGCGGAGACTTCGCCAACAGCTACCTCTTTGGCGCATCGTTCGTACGCAGCGACGCTGGCGTATGCCGCTTCGCTAAGGCAGACCTCAGCGAGGCCGACTTCTCTGGAGCAACACTCTCTCGCGCCGACTTCCGTGGGGCGACTCTCACCCGCACGCGATTCAGCGAGGCCGACCTGCGCGATGCCGTTCTGACCGGCGCGGCAGTCGACCATCCCTACCTCGCTGGTGCCACGCTGGCCAATACGCGCCTCTCACGCGATCAGTTCAAGAAGGGCCTCGGCGAGGAGACTGACGAGAAATACCGCGACGCGGTGAGCGGTTACGCGGCGCTAAAGGCGAACTTCCGCAGCCTTGGCCTTTTCGAGGACGCGAGTTGGGCATACCTGCAGGAGCGCCGCATGGAAACGAAGGCGATGGCGCCCTGGCGGCAACCTGGCGTCCACGTAGGAAAGAAGCTGGTCGCAGCACTTCGCTGGATTGGAGGCTGCCTGTCGGGAGCGTTGGTCGGCTACGGAGAGCGACCCCTTCGAGCGATCCTCGCTGTTCCTGTCATCATCGCTGCATACGCTGCCCTCTACTCGATCCTCGGTAGCCTCGCAGTTGAAGGGAAAGCCGCTAGTCTGGGAGCGTGCTTCAGATACAGCCTCACTTCCTTCGTCACGCTCACGACATCCGGTAACGGAGCCGCGAGTCCACGCTCATCGGGGGCCGAGATCTGGACGAGCCTCGAGGCCATGACCGGAGTGTCCCTCATCGCTCTAGTCATGTTCTCGCTCGGGCGGCGCATCACCCGCTCATAGCAGACCATGCACATCTGTGTTCCCCCAAGCGCACGCGCCCCGCAGCATCGATCGGCTCAAGACCATCCGGTACTTGACGAGGACGACAGCGCGTAGAGGATATGCCTCACCGCGCCGTTGCGGACACCACCGTGCTCGAAACATGCACGAGCAGCCATTGTAGGATGTGCGCGTATCCTTCGACGATCCCATGCTATACCGCACGTACTCTGCGAGGAGTCGCACATGACGATATTCAGTCAGCCGCGCGAGATCGACGGCAAGGGCAAGACCATTCGTGAGCTTCTAGCGAGCCGCAAGTATTCGATCGACTACTACCAACGCGAGTACAAGTGGCAGACGAAGCACGTCACGGAGTTGATCGACGACTTGGTCGCCACGTTCCTGGGCAGCTACGATCCTGAACATGAGCGCGCGGCAGTCGCCGGCTACCGGCATTACTTCCTCGGCTCGGTCATCGTCAGCGAGAGAGAGGGCGATAAGTTCATTATCGACGGGCAGCAACGTCTGACGACTTTGACGCTACTCCTGATTTTTCTCCAACATCAACTTTCAGATCCGGATCAAAAGGCTCAAGTAGCGGACCTCATCTTCTCGCAGAAGTTTGGCAAGCGCTCATTTAACATGGATATTCCTGAGCGCGAAATCAACATGGAGGCTCTCTACACGGGTACTGATTCGGTGTTGGGCGATGCCTCCGAGTCGGTCGCCAACGTGCTCGGCAGATATGCGGACATCGTCGATCACTTTCCGCCCGAACTTCGGGACGCCGCCCTCCCGTACTTCGTGGACTGGCTAATCGAAAGCGTCCATCTCGTCGAGATCACCGCCTACTCAGACGAGGACGCCTACACCATCTTCGAGACGATGAACGACCGTGGACTGTCGCTGACACCAGCAGACATGCTCAAGGGCTATCTGCTAGCGAACATCGCCGACCCGGACCGCCGCCGCCGGACGGAGGTCATCTGGAAGAGCCGGATTCAGGCGATGCAGGACCTTGGCAAGGACGAAGACGCCGACGGACTCAAGGCGTGGCTGCGTAGCCAATATGCCGACTCGATACGAGACCGCAAGCGTGGCGCCCGTCCTGAGGACTTTGATCTGATTGGAACCGAGTTTCATCGCTGGGTGCGTGACCACGAGGCGGACCTAGGTCTTAGCGGAAGCAACGCTTTTGCGTCCTTCATCGACCGAGAGTTCGTCTTTTATGGCGAGTGGTATGAGCGCTTGCGCAAGGCTACTACGGTTCTGACTGAACCGCCCCGAGGTCGTTGGAGGCTGGTCGTTTGAGTAACTGTACCTGTTATACCATAAATATGGGTGTCGGGAGTGGCTGGACCTGTGGTCATGTGGGCAACCCGGAGGGTTGTCCAAGGG